>NZ_NFIE01000040.1:0-1545 GCF_002161605.1 [Collinsella] massiliensis
GACGCTCCTATTGTTTGTCAACCCTGATCCGCGGGAATTGGAAACCCGTCCTCGACCCAGGCGCGGTACCGCTCGCGCATCGACGGGCTCCCGCCCCTCCCGAGCTCGATTAGCGAGATGAGCCCCCGGGAGACCCCGAGCGCCGCGCCGGCCGCCTCCTGGCTGATCCCCGCGGCCCTCCTCGCCGAACCGAGCCCGCCCGGGTCGAAGCCCGGCGCGGCGCCCCGCGGGCCCGTGAGCGCCCGGTACGCCTCCCGCGCTATGTAGCGCTTGAGGCACCTCATGACCTCCCTGTCGGAGAGCCCCTCCGACCTGCGCCTCGCGGCGTAGGCCCGCGTCCTCGGGTCGTGGTCGAGCCTGTGGCGGGCGATCTGGTGGAGCGCGCTGTTCGCCCGGCGGTCCCCGCCCCGGTTGAGGCGGTGCCGCACGGTCCTGCCGCTCGAGGCCTCGACGGGCGAGGCGCCGCAGAGCGCCGCGAAGGCCGCCTCGGACGCCATCCTGCCGGGGTTGTCGCCGGCCGCGACGGCGAGCCGGGCGGCGCTCACGGCCCCGCACCCGTACATGGCGAGCAGGGCCGGGCAGCCCCCGCGGACGAGGCCCTCGATCTCGGCGAGGAGCCGCGCGGCGGCCTCGCGCGACGCCCGCCAGCTCTCCGCGAGGGCCCTCACGGCCCGCAGCGCCGACGCCGCGACCGGGTCGTCCGGCTCGGCCATCCCGAGGGCGGCGGGCATCGCGCGGTCGGCGCGCATGCCCCTCAGGGGCCCGGCGACCTCCTCGGGCGCGGACCTGGCGATGGCGATGGCGGCGTTCGCGGCGGCGGTCGCCGACGACACCAGCCTGTCGCGGGCCGCCAGCAGCGCCCGCGCGGACTCCACCCAGCCGTCGCGCGACTTGGGGACCGAGAGGCCCTCGCCCGAGAGCGCCTTGCGGGCCGCGCGCTCGGCGTCGACGGGGTCGCTCTTCCTCGACCCGCGCGGCCTCCCCCTCCTCTCCGGCTGCAGGACCTCCCAGACCGGCAGCCCGAGCTCGGAGAGCCTGCGCGCCAGCCCCGCCCCGTAGGTCGCCGTCCCCTCGACGCCGACCGCCACCGGCTCCCCGGCGCGGCGGACCGCCGCCGCGAGCGCGTCGTAGCCCTCCGGCGCCGCCGGGAACCGCTCGGAGAGCAGCACCCTCCCGACCGCGTCGAGCACGCACAGCCAGTGCTCGTCGGCGTGCGTGTCCACCCCCGCGAAGACCGCCCCCTCGGGCAGGTCGCCGTGATCGACCCTCATGCTCGTCTCCTCCCCGTCGTGGACCGTGCGCGCCCTGCGGGCGGGGCAGACAATGCACTGGCGGGAGCGCTACAATGCGGGTGTGTTCGGGTCCGCGGCGGCGCTCAGGCTCCTATCAGGTCATGCGGCCGCCCGAGGGCCCGGTGCGCGGCGCGGGACAGGTCGCTTTGAAGGCGGCCCCGCGGGGGCGCCAGCAGGTAGATGGGTCACCGCGCCGCGTACCGACATGGTATCCGCCGAACGGCGGTACGACCATATTGCAAATTATCAGTGC
>NZ_NFIE01000041.1:0-1520 GCF_002161605.1 [Collinsella] massiliensis
GGAAGCGCGGCGGAATCCTGGACCGCCGGATGGGAGGGGCGATGTACCCGAGGGAGGACAGGGGGAGGATCCTCGCGGACCTCGAGGAGAGCGGGATGCTGCCGGGGGCGTTCGCGAGGTCGAGGCCCGGGTCGCCCTCGGCCTCGACGCTCCGCCGCTGGGCGAGGCAGGCGGAGGAGGGCCTGCTGGAGGTCCCGCGGCGCGAGGTGAGGGGCCGGGCGGAGGGGCGGCCCAGGCACGGGCGCTACCCGGGGGAGACGGTGGCGGAGGCCGTGAGGCTCGTCTCGGGCGGGGCGCGCCCCGCGGACGTCGCCCGCAGGCTCGGCGTCTCGTCCGGCGGGCTGGTGCGGTCGTGGTGCAGGAGGGCCGCCGGGGCGGGTAGAACCCCCTGGAGGGGGGCGGTGCGCATGGGCGGCCCGGCGGAGGACAGGATAGCGGAGCTCGAGGCCGAGCTCGCCGAGGAGAGGATGCGCTGCGCCGCGCTCAGGGAGCTGATGCGCGACCCAAAAGCAGGCGACCCGGCGAGCCTCTCGAACTCGCGGAAGGCAGAGTTAGGCGAGAGATTGAGGAGGGGCTGCGGGTACCGGCTCCGGGACGTGCTGACCCTGTTGAGGATATCGAAGAGCTCATACGAGTACGCCAGGCGCGCGAACGAGGCGAGGGGTGAGCGCTCGGAGCGCGTCGCCCGCCGCGTCCGCCGCGCCTGGGAGGCGAGCGGGCGCACCTACGGCTACAGGCGCGTCTGGGCGTCCGTGAGGTCGGGGGCCGACGGCCTCCCGCCGGAGGGGGTCTCCCAGCTCGAGGCGCGCCGGGCGATGCGCGCGGCGGGGATCAGCGGCAGGAGGCCGAGGGCGGGCAGGCCGTGGAGCTCCTACGCGGGCGAGACCGACGACCGCCCGGCGAACGCGCCCAGGGAGCGCGCGGCCGCCCGCCGCGCCGCCGGCGAGGACTTCCGGCTGGCGCACGACTTCTCCGCCCCTGCGCCCGGGGAGCTCGCGGTGACCGACGTCACCGAGTTCTCGATCCCGGCCGGGAAGGTCTACCTCTCGCCCGTCATCGACTGCTTCGACGGGGCGCCGGCGGCGTGGTCGATCTCGCGGCACCCGGACTCCGCGCTCTGCGACGGCTCCCTGCGCGCCTACCTCGACGGCCTGCCCGCGGGGTCGGCGCCGACCGTCCACACCGACGGCGGGGCGACCTACCGCTCGGCGTCCTGGAAGGCGATCGCCGGGGAGCGCGGGGCGGCCAGGTCGATGTCCCGCAAGGCCTGCTGCCAGGACAACGCCCGGGCCGAGGGCTTCTTCGGGACGCTCAAGGAGGAGTTCTTCTACGGCAGGGACTGGTCGGGCGCCTCGCTCGCGGCGTTCGAGGAGGAGCTCGACGGGTACCTCAGGTGGTACGCGACCGGGCGCCTCAAGGCCTTCCGCGAGGGCGGGCGGACGGTGTACGATACGATCGCCGGGCGCAGGGGGCGCCTCGGCTACGCGACGTAGGCGGTCCAAGGTGGCCGCCGCACTCCC
>NZ_NFIE01000042.1:0-1477 GCF_002161605.1 [Collinsella] massiliensis
TGAACTGCACCCCAAAACTTGGACGCGTTAAATCATAACCGCTAAGCGGCCTCGCGGAGGGCCAGCTCCCGGAACTCCGCCGGGGTCAGGCCCTTCAGCTTGACCTGCCGCCTCACGTGGTTCCAGTGGTGTATGTACGCCTCGAGGTCGGCCTTGAACGACTCGAACGTGTCCCAGTCGCGCCCGCGGAAGAACTCGTCCTTGATGTGGCCGAAGACCTGCTCGGTCGCGGCGTTGTCCAGGCAGTTGCCCTTCCGGGACATGCTCTGGGTGATGCCGTTCTCGGCGAGCGCGCGCACGTACGCCGCGTGCTGGTACTGCCAGCCCATGTCGGAGTGCAGGACCGGCGCCGCGCCCTCGGGCTTGGCCGCCGCGAGCATGGCGAGCATCTCCTCCTGCTGGGCGAGGTCGGGGCGCTCCGAGACCGACCACGCCACGATCTCCTTGCTGCCGAAGTCGTACACGGGCGCGAGGTAGGCCTTGCCGAAGGAGAGCCTGAACTCGGTGACGTCGGTGCCCATCTTCCGCCAGGGGCCGTCGGCGGCGAAGTCGCGGCCGAGCACGTTCTCGAAGGTCTTCCCGACGACCCCTTTGTAGGAGTTGTACCTGTGGTGGTCGGTCTCCCGCCTGATGCCGCACCTGAGCCCCATCTCGCGCATCATCTTGAGCACCGTCTTGTCCGCTATGCGGGCGCCGTCCACCGCCCGGAGCTCCATGGCGACCTGGCGGTGCCCCACGCCGTTCGGGAGCCTCCCGAAGATCTCGGCGACCCTCGCGCGCAGCTCCGGCCTGGTCGGGCCCTTGGGGTGGGCGAGCGCGTAGTAGTAGCTCGACCTGGCGAGGCCCGCGGCCTCCAGCAGGTCGGCGAGGCCGTGCCCCAGCCCTGAAAGCTCGGCGACCGCTAGGGCCTTCTCCCGGTTCGGGAGCTGAGCTCCGCCTTCAGGGCTATCGATTTTTTTAGGTACGCCACCTGCGCCTCGAGCTTGCGCACGCGCTCCTCGAGCCTCTCCTCGCGGGTCCTGGGCGCGGCCCCCGGGCCGGAGCCCCCCGGCCTCCCCCTCGGCCTCGGCCTGAGGGCCTCGGCGCCGCCCTCGCGGTAGAGGCGGCACCACCGGTCGAGCGAGCTCGAGCCGGCGATCCCGAAGCGCCGCATCGCCTCGGCCCTGGTCGCGCCGCCGTCGACCACGGCCCTGGCGGCGGCGACCTTCGTCTCGTAGTCGTATCTCGCGCGCGTCTCCCCCATGCTCAGCAGACCGTCCCTCCCGACCGCCCGGTACGTCTGCTGCCATTTTCTCACGGCCATGGCGGGGACCCCGAGCTCGCGGGCGACGGACTCGTACCCCCTGCCCTCCGCGAACAGGTCCGCGGCGAGCGACCTCGCCGCGCGCCCGTGCCCGTACCGTAGGTCGATGGACATGAGAATGCCCCCCATCTCTCGGACCTCCATTTCCGTGTCCAAGAAACGGGGGGCGGTTCA
>NZ_NFIE01000043.1:0-875 GCF_002161605.1 [Collinsella] massiliensis
GCCATGGCCGACCGCATCGCCGACGAGGGCTACGACGCCATCTTCCTCATGGGCGTCGGCGGCACCTGGGACGAGCTCATGCAGCTCGAGTACCTCATGAACAAGTTCGGCGACCGCGACCTCGAGGTCTACCTCATCCACGCGGCCGAGTGGAACGTCTCCGGCCACAAGCGCATGACCGAGAAGTCCGTCGTCCTCACCGCCTCCGAGTCCGGCACCACGCCCGAGGTCCTCGAGGCCGTCAAGAAGATGAAGGCGGCGGGAATGCGCGTTATCGCTATGACAAAACCCACCGGGCTCATCGGTCAGGCGGTGGGCGCCGAGAACTGCGTCGCCATGGCCTCAAGTCATGAAGATGGCGGATGCGAGGGCAGCTACTACCTCGCCGACTGCTTCGGCCTGCGCCTGCTCTACCGCCGCGGCTGCTTCCCGAAGTACGACCTGTTCATCGAGCAGACCAAGGACATCTGGGCCGACCTGCTCGACATCCGCAAGAAGTTCGAGCCCAGGGCCGAGGAGCTCGCCAAGAAGTACGCCCTCGCGCCCTACACGATGTTCATCGGCTCCGGCGCGCTCTGGGGCGAGACGATCCTGTTCGCCATGTGCATCCTCGAGGAGATGCAGTGGAAGCGCACCCGCTACATCACCTCCGCGGACTTCTTCCACGGCACGCTCGAGCTCGTGGAGCGCGGCGTCCCGGTGTTCCTGTTCAAGGGCGAGGACGAGAGCCGCAAGCTCGACGAGCGCGTCGAGGCCTTCCTCACCAACTTCGCCGACCGCACCAAGGACGAGGACGTCGTGGTGATCGACACCGCCGAGTACGCCATCCCCGGCCTCGACGACGACTTCCGCGTCATCGTCTCGCCGTGGATCCT
>NZ_NFIE01000044.1:0-565 GCF_002161605.1 [Collinsella] massiliensis
CCCCCGCGAAGTCGGAGTTGCTAGTAATCGCGGATCAGCATGCCGCGGTGAATGCGTACCCGGGCCTTGTACACACCGCCCGTCACACCACCCGAGTCGTCTGCACCCGAAGCCGCCGGCCCAACCGCGAGGGGGGAGGCGTCGAAGGTGTGGAGGGCGAGGGGGGTGAAGTCGTAACAAGGTAGCCGTACCGGAAGGTGCGGCTGGATCACCTCCTTTCTAGGGAGAACACGTCTCTCAGGAAGACATAATTTTTCAGAACTTATCCCACGAGTGGAGCCGCGGCGCGTGCCCGCGGCCCGCCCTCCCCTCCGAGGCCTCCTCGCGGCATCCGGCCCCCGGGGCGACGCCCCGCGTACCTTGAGAGCCGCATAGCGCGCAGCCACGGGAGGGATCCCGTAGGCTGGCGCGATCTCCTACAGACCATCTTACTTATTTAGATTTTGACGTGGGAAGCATCTAATCATGACGACGATCGCGGAGGACAATGTTCCTTCGATACACCATCTGAATACATGGATAGCATGAGCGTGGCGCCGGCCCGGACGGGCCGGCAAGATACCAC
>NZ_NFIE01000045.1:0-562 GCF_002161605.1 [Collinsella] massiliensis
CCCCCGCGAAGTCGGAGTTGCTAGTAATCGCGGATCAGCATGCCGCGGTGAATGCGTACCCGGGCCTTGTACACACCGCCCGTCACACCACCCGAGTCGTCTGCACCCGAAGCCGCCGGCCCAACCGTTTGGGGGGAGGCGTCGAAGGTGTGGAGGGCGAGGGGGGTGAAGTCGTAACAAGGTAGCCGTACCGGAAGGTGCGGCTGGATCACCTCCTTTCTAGGGAGACACGCTTCTTAGGAAGACATAATTTTTCAGAACTTATCCCACGAGTGGAGCCGCGGCGCGTGCCCGCGGCCCGCCCTCCCCTCCGACCGCTCGCGGCATCCGGCCCCCGGGGCGACGCCCCGCGTACCTTGAGAGCCGCATAGCGCGCAGCCACGGGAGGGATCCCGTAGGCTGGCGCGATCTCCTACAGACCATCTTACATATTTGAGATTTTGACGTGGGAAGCATCTAATCATGACGACGATCGCGGAGGACAATGTTCCTTCGATACACCATCTGAATACATGGATAGCATGAGCGTGGCGCCGGCCCGGACGGGCCGGCAAGATACCAC
>NZ_NFIE01000005.1:0-129541 GCF_002161605.1 [Collinsella] massiliensis
CCGGCAAGGCCCGGGAGGGACCCTTCAAAGCATTCGGTATCCGGTTCTCAAGGTGCTGGTTCCGATAGATCCGGGAATGAGAAAAGCTAGCCTTCAGGTCTTGACTTCATATAGCTGGTCTCCCTTCACGCGATCTAACTTTATTCTATTTCGGATTTGACATGTATTTTTATGCATTCGACATATGGTTACCTTACGACTTTGAACGGTTTAGGAATACCGTCGGGCACTGCGTTTCGTTATGGGCGGACAACTAAAAACAACATAATTCTTTGGGCGGGGAGAATCGTCCTGCAGTGTCAAGAATGAGCAATGTGCCTGCAGGTATTAGCTTGAGAACATTTTCACGCGCAATGGGATATCTCCGAGGTTATTCATTCTATGTCCAGCTACATATGCTCTTTGCTAGAATGTCGTAAGGTACGACCAAAAGGAGGCATTCCTTGTCCGAATATCGATACAAGCGCGTGCTGCTCAAGCTCTCGGGCGAAGCGCTCATGGGGGAGGGCGGCTACGGCATCGATCCCGAGGTGACCGATCGGCTCGCCGCCCAGGTCCGCGAACTACACGATGACGGCATCGAGATCGGCGTCGTCGTGGGCGGGGGCAACATCTTCCGCGGCATGGCCGGCGCCGCGAAGGGCATGGACCGCGCGCAGGCCGACTACATGGGCATGCTCGCGACCGTCATGAACGCGCTCGCGCTGCAGGATGCCTTCGAGCGTGCGGGCTGCGAATGCCGCGTCATGAGCGCCATCCAGATGAACGAGGTCTGCGAACCCTACATCCGCCGTCGCGCCATGCGCCACCTCGAGAAGGGCGACATCGTCATCTTCGCCGCCGGTTCGGGTAACCCCTACTTCACCACCGACACCGCCGCCGCGCTCCGCGCCTGCGAGATCGACGCCGATTGCCTCATCAAGGCCACGAAGGTGAACGGCATCTACGACAAGGACCCCAAGGAGAACGCCGACGCCGTGCGCTTCGATACCATCTCGCACCACGAGGTACTCGTGCGCGGGCTGCAGGTCATGGACTCCACGGCCGCGGCGCTCTGCCAGGATAACCACATGCCCATCATCGTCCTCAACATCGAGGGCGATGGCAACATCAAGCGCGCCCTCATGGGCGAACCCGTCGGCACCGTCGTCAAGGAGGACTAACATGGCCGAGATCACCGAACGCATGGACAAGACCATCGAGAGCCTGACGCATGAGTTCGCCAAGGTGCGCACCGGCCGCGCCAACGCGAACATCCTCTCCGACATCACCATCGACTACTACGGCGTCCCCACGCCCATCACGCAGGTCGCCGCCGTGAAGGTGCCCGAGGCGCACATGCTCATGATCGAGCCCTGGGACAAGTCCGTCCTGAACGGCATCGTGCATGCCCTCAACGCCTCCGACCTCGGCATCACCCCCTCGAGCGACGGCACGGTCATCCGCCTGCCGTTCCCGGCGCCCACCGAGGAGCGCCGCCGCGAACTCGTGAAGGAGTGCCGCGAGATCGCCGAGCAGGCGCGCGTCTCCATCCGCAACATCCGCCGCGACGTGAACGGCAAGCTCGAGCGCGACGAGGAGCTCTCCGAGGACGAGGTACGCCGCGAGCAGGCGAAGGTGCAGAAGCACACGGACGCCTACATCAAGAAGATCGACGAGATGCTCAAGGCCAAAGAGGCCGAGGTCATGGAGATCTGACGTGGCAGCCGATCACATCTACGACGACTCGACCTTCGAGACGTTCTTCGCGAACCCGCCCACGGGGCTCGAGTTCTCCGCCCTCGACCGCACGCGAATCCCGCGCCATATCTCCTGCATCATGGATGGCAACGGGCGCTGGGCTACGGCGCAGGGGCTCTCGCGCGGCGAGGGCCATAAGGCCGGTATCGTGGCCCTGCGCGAGATCATTACCGCGTGCGTGCGCCTGGGTGTCGAGGTCATGAGCGCCTACGCCTTTTCCACGGAGAACTGGAAGCGCCCCGCGGCCGAGGTCAACCTCCTCATGCACCTCTTCGCCCAGACGTTCGTGGACGAGTTGCCGCTTTTGCGCCGCGAGAACGTTCGCGTGGTCTTCTTGGGCGATATCTCCGCGCTGCCCAAGCGCACGCGCGAGGTCTTCGAGTACGGCCTTTCCGAGACGGCGCACCATACCGGCATGGTGCTCGCGCTCGCGGTGAACTACGGCGCTCGCGCCGAGCTCGCCCGCGCGGCGCGCCTGCTCGCCGAGGACGTTGCCGCCGGCACCATCGAGCCCGAGGACATCGACGAGTGCGCGGTGGCGGGCAAGCTCTACACCGCGGGCTTGCCCGACCCCGAGCTCATCATCCGCACCTCCGGCGAGCTGAGGCTCTCCAACTACCTGCTGTGGCAGGCTGCATATTCCGAGTTCTACATCACGAGGACCTATTGGCCGGATTTCGACCGATGGGGCCTCATCGACGCGATCCTCACCTTCCAGGGTCGCGACCGCCGGTTTGGCGGTATCCACGAGTAAGAGGTACCCGATACGATGGCAGCAACTGAAGAAGACATGGCAAAGGGCGGGGAGTCCACGACGGTGACCCCCTCCGAGGCAGCCGACCGACGGTCGTTCAAAGGGCTATCCGTCCGGGTCGCATCGGCTGCGGTGTACGCGGTGCTGTTCATCGGGTGCATCCTCGCGGGCACCATCCCTTGCGCCCTGTTCATCGCCCTTCTGAGCGGCCTGTGCGCGCATGAGTTCTTCCAGATGGTCCGCCGCGACGGCAAGATGCCCAACGAGATCATCGGCGACATCGCGGCCGTGCTCTTCCCGCTCGCCGCCCTGGGCGACTCGGTGTTGCTCACGGCGCTCATCTTCCTCTTCATGCTCTCGCTCGGGCTCTGGTACGTGTACACGCCGCGCGCCCGCATCGCGGATGTTGCGGCCACCCTCATGGGGGCCGTGTACACGGGCTTCATGCTCTCGTCGATCGTGCTTCTGCGCGATGCCCTGCCCGGCTGGGCGGGCGCCGTCCTCACCATCGGCGTCTGTGCCTCCCTGTGGGTTTCCGATTCGTTCGCCTACCTCGTGGGCAAGGCGATCGGCCGGCATAAGATGGCGCCGCGCATCAGCCCGAAGAAGACCTGGGAGGGCTTCGTCGGCGGCATCGTGGGATCCATCATCGTGTGGCTCATCCTCTTCGCCACGGGGCTCTTCACCTTCGATGCCTTCTTCGCTGTCGTGTGCGGTGCCGCCGTGGCGGTGCTCGGCGTCATCGGAGACCTCATCGAGTCGCGCATCAAGCGGGCGGTGGGGGTGAAGGACTCGGGGCACCTCATCCCCGGTCACGGCGGCATGCTCGACCGCTGCGACTCGCTCATCTTCGGCTGTATCACCGCGCAGCTCCTCTTGCATATCGGAGGCGTGCTATGAGTGAACGGATGCGCATCGCCGTGCTCGGCTGCACGGGATCCATCGGACGGCAGACCCTCGACGTGTGCCGGCAGAACCCCGACAAGCTCGATGTCGTCGCCCTCTCGGTGCATGGGAGCACCGACGGGCTCGTGGAGGCTGCGCGCACATTCGGTGCGCGGAGCGTCTGCGTCTCCGACCCCGCCCATGCCGCCGATCCCGTCCTCGACGAGCTCCCGGATTCCTGCGAACTCTTGGTGGGACCCGACGGCCTCATCGAGCTCTGCGAGCGCGACGACGTGGACTGCGTGCTCAACGCCGTCGTGGGTGCGGCGGGGCTGCGCGCGAGCTATGCCGCCCTCCGCGCGGGCAAGCGCCTCGCGCTCGCGAACAAGGAGTCCCTCGTGGTGGGCGGCGACCTGCTCATGCCGCTCGCCGCGCGCGACCAGCTTCTGCCCGTCGATTCCGAGCACGGCGCCATCTTCCAATGCCTCGTGGGCGAGCAACGCTCCCGCGTGCATGCCATCTGGCTCACGTGCTCCGGCGGCCCCTTCTTCGGCATGAGCCATACCGATCTGGAGAGCGTCACGCCCGGGCGGGCGCTCCGGCATCCCGCGTGGTCCATGGGGCCGAAGATCTCGATCGATTCCGCGACGCTCATGAACAAGGGGCTCGAGCGCATCGAGGCCATGCACCTGTTCCACATGCCGCTCGAGCGCATCATCGTGCTCATCCAGCGCGAGGCGAAGATCCATTCCATGGTCGAGTTCTCCGACGGCTCGGTCATCGCCCAGCTGGGCACCTCCGACATGCGGATCCCCATCCAGTATGCGCTGTCCTATCCCGAGCGCTGGGAGGCGCCCTGTAAGCGCATGGATTTCCGTACCATCGGCTCGCTCAGCTTCGACGCGCCGGATACCAAGGCCTTCCCGTGCCTCGCGCTCGCGGAGCGCGCCGGCGTGGAGGGCGGTACGTGCCCGGCGGTGCTCAACGCCGCCAACGAGGTGGCGGTCGAGGCGTTCCTCGGCGGCTCCTGTGGCTTCAACGACATCGCCCGCATCGTCGAGGGCGCGCTCGATGCGCACGTCCGCGAGGACGTCGAGTCGCTCGAGCAGCTCGCCGCGGTCGACGCCTGGGCCCGCTCCTTCGCCCGCACCCTCATCAAATGATAAAATCCAGACAGGCTGGTTTTTATCATATTTAGTCACATCGAACGATAGGTCGCTATGCAGGCGCTCATCTCCTTTGTTACCACGGCGTTCTGGGGGCTCGTGCTCCTGTCCGCCTTGGTGTTCGTCCATGAGGGCGGGCACTACCTTGCGGCGCGCGCCTTCGGTGTGCGGGTGACCGAGTATTTCCTCGGGCTTCCGTGCCGCTGGCGGCTGAGCTTCGTCTCGAAGCGCAACGGCACGCGCTTCGGCTTGACTCCGCTGCTCCTGGGCGGCTATGCCATGATCTGCGGCATGGATCCCGCCACGAGCGAATACGCCGCCGCCGTCCTCGGCCTCGTGCATCGGCGCGGCAGTTGCACGGTGGGGGAGCTGGCCGAGGAACTCGGCATCACCGAGGACGAGGCGCTCGATGCCTGCATCCAGCTCGCCGAGTGGGGCTCTGTGGCGCCCGTATACGACCCGGAACAGGGGGAGTACGAGGGCGGTTCGCGCTATGCCACGACCTACGCTGCTGTGCCGCGCGATGCGCATGGGGCGACCCTGCTCGACGGCAGGCACTTCGACCGCGCGTCGGCGACCGTCCAGGGCGAACCCTGGGATCCGCCCATGTCGGATGAGGAATTTCTTGCGGCGGAACGTTCGCGCACGTATATGGGCAAGGGCTTTTTCCCGCGCGCCGTCATGCTCGTCGCCGGCATCTTCGTGAACCTCCTGTCGGGCTTTGTCCTCATCATGTGCATCTACTCCCTCGTCGGAATCGATGTCGCGCAGAACGTGAACGTCATCGGCGGCATCGAGGCGGGCTCCGTCGCCGAGGAGGTCGGCATCGCCCCCGGCGACACCGTCTACTCGGTCGACGGTACCGAAACGGAGACCTGGGAGGACATCGTGAACGCGATCGCCCGCGCCCGCGAGGACGGGGAGCCCTTCGAGGTCGTCTTCGGGCACGAGGGTGAGCGCGAGCAGGTAGAGGTCGCGCTCGACCCCGATGAGGCGCTCGGCGTGAGCGTCTCCTACGAGCGCGTGCGCTTGAACCCGATCGATTCGGCACGGCTCTCGTGGAGCTACATCGCCGAGACGGCCCGTGGCATCGCGCAGCTCTTCAACCCCGCGCAGACGCTCCAGATGCTCGATAGCTCGACCTCGGTGGTGGGCATCTCGGTCATGTCGGCGCAGGCGGCCGCCGCCGGACCGACGACCTTCCTCACCCTCGCGGCGCTCATCTCGTTCTCGCTCGGCCTCATGAACCTGCTGCCCATCCCACCGCTCGACGGCGGCAAGCTTCTCATCGAGATCATCCAGGCAATCACGCGCCGCGAGGTGCCCCTCAAGGCGCAGACGATCATCTCGTACGTGGGCGTCGCGCTGTTCATCGCGCTCTTCGTCTACGTGCTCAGAAACGACATCATCCGGTTCATCATCTAGCGAGGAGGCTCGAATGGACGGTTCCCTTCCGCGTGAGCGCACGCGTCGGGTGCACGTGGGCGATGTGGTCATCGGGGGCGGTGCGCCCGTCGTCGTGCAGTCCATGACCTGCACGCCCACGGCGGATGGGGAGGCAACGCTCGAGCAGGTGTGCGCGCTCGCGGATGCCGGCTGCGACATCGTGCGCGTCACCCTGCCGAACCGCGATGCCGTCGACGGTTTCCGCGCGGTCTGTGAGGCGTCCCCCGTGCCCATCGTGGCCGACATCCACTTCGACTACCGTCTCGCCCTCGCCGCGATCGAGGCGGGTGCAGCGAAGCTCCGCATCAACCCGGGCAATATCGGGTCGTGGGAGCGCGTCGATGCGGTGATCGACGCCGCAGGAGCCGCCGGTGCCGCCATACGCATTGGCGTGAACGCCGGCTCTCTCGAGCAGGATATCGCGGAACGTGCGGGATGGACGCTGCCCCAGAAGCTCGTGGCCTCCTCGCTGCGCTTCGTCGAGCACTTCGAGGACCGCGGCTTCACCGATATCGTGCTCTCCGCGAAGGCGCACAGCGTGCCCACAACCATCGAGACGTACCGCGCCCTTTCCGCGGAGCTCCCGCAGGTGCCGCTCCACCTGGGCGTCACCGAGGCCGGCACCGTGCGCGCCGGCACCATCAAGAGCGCCGTCGGCCTGGGTACGCTGCTCGCCGACGGCATCGGCGACACGCTGCGCGTCTCCCTCACGGCCGATCCCGTCGAGGAGCCGCCGGTCGCCTGGGGCATCCTCGAGTGCCTCGGCATCCGCCGCAGGGGCCCGGAGCTCGTGTCGTGCCCCACGTGCGGGCGCACGCAGGTCGACCTCATCCCCATCGCGCAGGAGGTCGAGCGGCGGCTCGCGGGCTGCACGAAGCCCATTTCGGTCGCCGCCATGGGCTGCGTGGTGAACGGGCCGGGGGAGGCCTCGGATGCCGATGTGGGCGTTGCCTGCGGACGGGGGAGCGCGCTGCTCTTCAAGCATGGTAAGCCTGTGCGCAAGGTCGCGGAGTCCGAGATCGTCGACGCCCTCATGGAGGAGATCGACCGCCTCTGATGGGTTGGTTGGGGACGTGTTCCGTTCAACCCCTTTGCCCGGCGACGACGCGATGGGTTGAACGGAGCCAGTCCCCGATCATCCCCTGATGGGTTGAAGGGAACACGTCCCCAACCAACCCATCGCGAGGGGGTGCGCTAAGCGTGGTATCATCGTGCGGTTATTGGATGCTGCGAAGGAGGAGCCCCTATGGCCACCCGTGTCATGAAGATGTCTGCGCTCTATGCGCCCACGCTCAAGGAGGATCCAGCCGAGGCGGAGCTCGCGAGCCATAAGCTCATGCTGCGCGCCGGCCTCATCCGCAAGGTCGCCTCGGGCCTGTACAGCTACCTGCCGCTGGCCTGGCGCTCCATCCGCAAGATCGAGGACATCTGCCGCGACGAGATGGACGCCATCGGCGCCCAGGAGATGCTCGCGCCCATCCTCACCCCCGCGGAGCTCTGGGAGGAGTCCGGCCGCATCGGCGCCTACGGGCCTGAGCTCATGCGCCTCGAGGACCGCCACGACCGCACGTTCTGCCTCGGCCCCACGCACGAGGAGACGTTCACCGACCTCGTCCGCAACGAGCTCAAGAGCTACAAGCAGCTCCCGGTGACCCTCTACCAGATCCAGGACAAGTTCCGCGACGAGCTGCGCCCGCGCTTCGGGCTCATGCGCGGCCGCGAGTTCATCATGAAGGACGCCTACAGCTTCTCCGCCACGCAGGAGAGCCTGCAGGAGGTCTACGAGGACATGAAGGGCGCCTACGCGCGCTACTGCGAGCGCTGCGGCCTGAAGGCGCTCCCCGTCGCGGCGGATTCCGGCGAGATCGGCGGCGACTCCTCCATCGAGTACATGGCGCTCGCCGACGCGGGCGAGGCGTCGCTCGTGTGGTGCGACTGCGGCTTCGCGGCCGATGACGAGGCCGCGTCGACAACGGTCGCGGTGAGCGAGGGCCCGGGTGACGGCACCCTGCAGAAGGTCTCGACCCCCGGCCTGGGCACGATCGAGGCCGTCGCGGAGTTCTTCGGCTTCCCCGAGAACGGCACGCGCAAGTCGCTCGCCCTCATCGATGGGGAGGGGAACCCCGTCGTGGCCATCGTTCCCGGCGACCACGAGCTCAACGAGATCAAGGCTGCCAAGCTCTTCGGCGACTACCACCTCATGACCGAGGAGGAGCTCGATGAGACGGGCCTGCACAAGGGCTTCATCGGGCCGGTGGGCCTGCCCGCGGGCGTGCGCCTCGTGTGCGATTCTTCGCTCCAGGCCTCGAAGAGCTGGACGTGCGGTGCCAACGAGGTCGACTACCACTACACGGGTGCCTGCCCCGGCCGCGATTTCACGGTCGATGCGTGGGAGGACCTCGTGACCGTCAAGGAAGGCGACCCCTGCCCGCACTGCGGAGCGCCGCTCAAGGGCGGGCGCGGCATCGAGTGCGGCCAGGTGTTCCAGATCGGTCCGGACAAGTACGCGGCCAAGATGGGCGCCACCTTCGCCGACGAGAACGGCCGTGAGCAGCCGTTCTACATGGGCTGCTACGGCATCGGCATTTCGCGCACCCTCGCCGCCATCGTCGAGCAGCACCACGACGACCACGGCATCGTGTGGCCCGTCTCCGTGGCGCCCTACGAGGTCTCGGTCATCGCTCTCGACAAGAAGGGCGAGGCGTTCGACCGCGCGGCGGCGATCGCCGAGGAGCTCGCGGCTGCGGGCATCGAGGTCGTGTTCGACGACCGCGCCGAGCGCCCGGGCGTGAAGTTCGCCGACAACGACCTCATGGGCTTCCCGTACCAGCTCATCGTGGGCAAGCGCGGCCTTGCGAACGGCACCGTGGAGCTCAAGTGCCGCGCGACGGGCGAGCGCGAGGACGTGCCCGCCGACGACGTCGTCGAGCGGCTCGCGCAGGTCATCGAGACAGCGCGCGCATAGGACGTGACGCCTCACGAAGTTTTCCGAAAAAAGTGCTTGCGCGCGCGGGGGAACTTCCGTATTATAGCAACGTTGCTTGGGGGCGTAGCTCAGCTGGGAGAGCGCTTGACTGGCAGTCAAGAGGTCAGGGGTTCGATCCCCCTCGTCTCCACCATCGCATCATCGACACCCTGCTCCGGCGGGGTGTTTTCGTTTTCCGCAAGTTTTTGCTTGCATTGGCGGGGGCAATTCCCTATAGTAGTTCCCGCACCGCTTGGGGGCGTAGCTCAGCTGGGAGAGCGCTTGACTGGCAGTCAAGAGGTCAGGGGTTCGATCCCCCTCGTCTCCACCCACGTGAATGCGCAGCCTCTGGTAACAGGGGCTGTTTTCATATCCGGGCTCTTGGCGCAACGGTTAGCGCAGGGGACTCATAATCCCTGGGTTGGGGGTTCAAATCCCTCAGGGCCCACCAGCAATTTTCGAGGCCAGGCCATGCGTCTGGCCTTTTGCATATCCAAAGTTTCAGCACCATCTCACTCACCAAACATGATGTGAACCAGCTGCTCCACCTCATATCATCGGCGATCGAGAAGAGATTGAAAATTTCTGCTTGGCAGGGCGCGGCGGTCGTGTTAGTATAGCTATCGCTGAAAAGCAGATGGGCGTTTGGCTCAGGGGTAGAGCACTTCCTTCACACGGAAGGGGTCACAAGTTCAAATCTTGTAACGCCCACCATCGAATGAAACGGGTTCGGTTCTACCGGACCTTTTTTGTATGAGTCGGTCGAACGCGACCCTATGGCCACGCCGGGCGCCCGCCCGCGCGCCGCTTCGACCAGGGATGCGGCCACGCCGCGGGAAGGCATCGGGAAGGCATGATCCTCTCCGTTGATAAGATCGAGAAGAGCTTCGGTGCGCGCACGCTCTTCAGCGGCGCCTCGTTCCAGGTGAACCCCGGCGAGCGCTATGCCCTCGTGGGCCCCAACGGCGCGGGCAAGACCACGCTGCTGAAGATCATCATGGGGCTCGACGCGCTCGACGCAGGCACCATCACGTTCGCCAAGGACGTGAACGTGGGCTACCTGGAGCAGGAGACGAAGCTCGCCTCCGACGTGCCCGTCATCGACGAGGTCATGAACGCGGCGAGCGAGATCCGCGCCCTCGGTGAGCGCGCCGAGGAGCTCCAGCTCGAGATCGCCGAGGCGGGGGAGACGGGCGAGGTGCCGCAGCGCCTGCTCGACGAGTACGGCCGCGTCCAGGATCGCTTCGAGAGCCTGGGCGGCTACGAGCTCGAGAGCAACGCGCGGCAGATCCTTGCCGGCCTCGGGTTCCCCGTGGACGATTTCAACAAGCCCTGCGCCGAGTTCTCGGGCGGCTGGCAGATGCGCATCGCCCTCGCCAAGCTGTTCCTGCGCCATCCCGACCTGCTCCTCCTCGACGAGCCCACGAACCACCTCGACCTCGAGAGCGTGCAGTGGCTGCGCGGCTTCATCGCGGCCTACGAGGGAGCCGTCGTCATCGTGAGCCACGACCGCGCCTTCATGGACGCCTGCGTGGACCACGTCGCCGCGCTCGAGAACCGCCGCATCACCGTGTATACGGGGAACTACAGCTCCTACCTCAAGCAGCGCGAGGACAACCTCGAGCAGATGCGCGCCAAGCGCGCCGCGCAGGAGCGTGAGATCGCGCACATGCAGGTCTTCGTCGACAAGTTCCGCTACAAGCCCACGAAGGCCGCCCAGGCCCAGGAGCGCATGCGCCGCATCGAACAGATCAAGCGGGAGCTCGTGATCCTGCCCGAAGGGCACAAGCACGTGGACTTCAAGTTCCCCGACCCGCCGCGCTCGGGCGACATGGTGGCCAAGCTCGAGGGCGTCTCGAAGTCCTACGGCGCGCACCATATCTACGACGGCATTGACCTCACGCTCTACCGCGGCGACCACGTCGCGCTCGTGGGCCCCAACGGCGCGGGCAAGTCGACGCTGCTCAAGATGCTCGCGGGCATCGAGCCGCCCACCGAGGGCACGCGCGAGCTCGGCGTGAGCGTGGGCGTGGCCTACTACGCCCAGCACCAGCTCGAGGGCCTCAAGGAGTCCAACACCGTCCTGCAGGAGATCGATTCCGTGGCGCCCACGTGGACGGTTCCCCAGCAGCGGAGCCTTCTGGGTGCGTTCCTCTTCAGCGGCGACGACGTCGACAAGCGCGTGGGCGTGCTCTCGGGCGGCGAGCGGGCGCGCCTGGCGCTCGCCAAGATGCTCGTCGCGCCCGAGGCACTGCTCTGCCTCGACGAGCCCACGAACCACCTGGACATCGATTCCGTCGACATGCTCGAGAACGCGCTCAAGCGCTTCCCGGGCACGCTCGTGCTCATCAGCCATGACGAGCACCTCGTGCGCGCCGTGGCGAACCGCGTGATCGACATCCGCGACGGCAAGATAACGGTCATCGACGGCGATTACGACTATTACCTCTTCAAGCGCGAGGACCTGGCGGCGCGGGCCGCCCAGGCAGGGGAGGGTGCCTCTGAGGCCGCCCCGGCGCCGGAGGTCTCCTTCGCGCCCAAGGCGCCCCGCACCCATCGCGCCGCCGAGGACGCCGCCCCGCGCGAGGGAAAGAAGACGCGCGAGCAGCGCCGGGCGGAAGCCGAGGCGCGCGCCGCCCTCAACAAGCGCCTGAAGAAGACGCGCGACCGCCTGAAGCAGGTCGAGCGGGACCTGGAGCGCAAGCGCGCCCGCTATGACGAGCTTATGGAACTCATGGCGAGCGAGGAGCTCTATGCCGATCAAGCGCGCTTCAACGAGGCGCTTGGGGAATATAACAGCCTGAAGCAGGAACTGCCCGCGCTCGAGGACGAATGGCTCGAGCTATCCGAGACGATCGAGGAGGAGATGGCACATGGAGGCGCGTAAGGCGGCCGCGGTCGCGCTCACCATCCTCGCGTATGCGTTCCGCATCCTCGGCATCGCCCTCTGCGTCCTCGTGATCTTGCTGTGCTTCCCCGGCGTCGTGAACCAGCTGGGGCTCACGGGCCTCACCATCGACCTCTCGCGCGCGCTGCCATCGATCATCGCGGGCTGGGGCGTGATCGTGTCGCCCTTCGGCGGGGTATTCCGCTTCGACTTCCTCGCCGTGGCCATCGTGCTCTTCCTGCTCGACTTCGCCTGCGCCCGCATCTCGCGCGCGATTCGATAGGAGCTTACATGGGTCGTCTCGTCTCCATCCTCATCTCCGCCCTCGCGGTCATCATCGGCATCGTCGTGCACGAGAGCGCCCATGCGCTGACCGCCTATCTGCTCGGCGATTCGACGGCGCGCTCGCGCGGCCGCGTCTCGCTCAACCCCCTGAACCACATCGACCCCTTCGGCACGGTCATCCTCCCGCTGCTCATGGTGCTCGCGGGAGGCCCGGTGTTCGCTTACGCGAAGCCCGTCCCCGTCTACCTCGGCAACCTCAAGCACCCCAAGCGCGATGAGGTGCTCGTGGCGCTTTCGGGGCCGGTGTCGAACATCCTCATCGCGTGCCTGGCCGCGCTCGTGCTCTCCCTCTCATCGCCGGCGCTCCTCTCGGGTAGCCTGTCCTACCGTCTCTCGAACCTCATCGCCTCGTTCCTTATCACCTGCATGTCGGTGAACCTGTCGCTCGCCTTCTTCAACCTCATCCCGCTGCCGCCGCTCGACGGGTCGAGCATCCTTGTGCCCTTCCTGCACGGCGACGCGCTCCGCACCTATTACCAGGTCCAGCGCTACGCCATGCCGATCCTCATCATCGTTCTCTACCTGCTGCCCTCGCTCACGGGCATCGACATCATCGGCTGGTACTTCGACCTCACGGTCTATCCCATCTTGAACGCGCTGCTCTCGTTCGCCCTGTAGCGCATCTACGCTACACTATATGGGTTAGGTAATCGGGAAGCCGCGATTCGAGGGGAGGGGCGATGTCCTATCGCGTGACCACGCAGGCGTTCACCGGCCCCTTCGATCTGCTCCTGCAGCTCGTCTCGCGCCAGAAGGTGGATATCGGAGCGATCTCCATCGCCGAGGTGACCGATCAGTACCTCGCCGAGGTCGAGCGCATCGAGGCCCTCGACCTGGACGTCGCAAGCGATTTTCTGCTCGTGGCTGCGACGCTCCTCGACATCAAGGCGGCCTCACTCGTGCCCGACGACGCGCCCGTGCACGCAGATGACGACGATCTCGACGATGAGTACGCCGGGCTCGACGCCGCGTCGCTGCGCGAGGTGCTCATCCAACGGCTCATCGCCTACAAGCAGTTCAAGGGGGCGGCCGCCGCCCTGGGCAGCCGCATGGAGGCCGAGAGCCGCATGCACCCGCGCGTGGCCGGCCCCGACCCCGAGTTCCTGAACCTCATGCCCGACTACCTCAAGGACATCACGCTGCGCGGCCTCGCCGTGATCTGCGCGGACCTCGACAGCCGCCGCGAGACGTTTCTCCTCGAGGCCGAGCACGTGGCGCCGAAACGCGTGCCCATCGAGCTCACCGTCGCCTCCGTGGACCGCTTCACGCGCGTCAACGAGCACACCACGTTCCGCGCGCTCCTCGATGCCGACTCCACGACCGAGCAGCTCGTGGCCACCTTCCTCGCCATCCTCGAGCTCGCGAAGCGCGGCTCCATCACGCTCGAGCAAGACGACCTCTTCGGCGAGATCCGCATCGACCGCGTTGAGGGCGCGCCCGAGTACCATCCGGGCGAGGCGCTCGAGGACGACTACGACCATGCCGGCAGCTCCGCGCCGGACGCGTCCAGCAGGTAAGGGGATCTAGCATGAACGATCTTGAACCGTTGAGCCCGCTCTCGCCGAAGGGCGCCCTCGAGGCGCTGCTTCTCGTGTCGAGCGACCCGGTGAGCGCGAGCACGCTCGCCCAGGCCATCGACATCACGCCGGGTGAGGCGGCGTCGCTGCTCGCCGAGCTCAAGGTGGAGTACGAGGAGGCGAACCGAGGCTTCCAGCTGCGCGAGGTCGCGGGCGGCTGGCGGCTCTTCACGCACCCCGCTTACCACGACCAGGTGGAGGCCTACGTGCTCTCCTGGGACACCCAGCGCCTGTCGCAGGCCGCCCTCGAGACGCTCGCTGTGATCGCCTACCACCAGCCCGTGACGCGCGAGACCGTGAAGGGCATCCGCGGCGTGAACTCCGACGGCGTCATCTCCTCGCTCGTCGACAAGGGGCTCGTGCGCGAGGTCGGCCGCGACGCCCAGCGCGGTCAGGCGATCCTCTACGGCACGACCAACGCCTTCCTCGAGAAGTTCGGCCTGCGCTCGACCCGCGACCTGCCCGACCTCGAGCAGTTCGCGCCCGACGAGCAATCGCGCCAATTCATCCGCGAGCGCCTCTCCGGGCGCTCCATCGCATCGACCCTTGAGGAAACCGACGAGGACCTCGAGGAGGAGCGCGAGCTCATCGACGGCGCGGCCGAGGACGGCGAATTCGACGAGGATGACGACCTCATGATCGTGGGCGACGCGACGGATGACGGCGACGATGCCTAGCGACGCGGCGGCGGGCACCTACCCGCACACGATGCGCCTCCAGCGCTTCCTGGCGCGCGCGGGCGTCGCGAGCCGTCGCGGCTCCGAGGCCCTCATGACGGCCGGGCGCGTGACGGTGAACGGCGAGGTGGCGTGCGAGCTCGGCACGAAGGTCGATGTCGACCGCGATGTGGTCGAGGTGGACGGGCAGCGCGTGAAGCTCGATGGCGGCGCGGTCTACCTCATGCTCAACAAGCCCGCGGGCCACCTCACCACCATGAGCGACCCGCAGGGGCGCCCCTGCGTGGCCACGCTCGTCCCCACGGCCGCCCATCCCGGGCTCTTCCCGGTGGGCAGGCTCGACCTCGACACGACGGGGCTGCTCCTCTTCACGACTGACGGCGACCTCGGCCAGGCGCTGCTGCACCCCTCGCACCATGTGGAGAAGGTCTATATCGCGCGCGTCGACGGGCGGGTCGCCGACCGCGAGCTCGACCCCCTGCGCGCGGGCATCATGCTCGACGACGGCCCCTGCCAGCCCGCCCCGTGCCGGGTGCTCAGGCGCGCGGGCTCGACGAGCGTGGTCGAGATCCATCTGCGCGAAGGCCGGAAGAACCAGGTGAAGCGCATGCTCGGCGCCGTCGGGCACCCCGTGCTCGCCCTGCACCGCCCGCGGTTCGGGCCGCTTGGGCTCGAGGGGCTCGCCGAGGGCGGCTGGCGCTACCTGACCGACGCCGAGGTGCGCGCGCTCCGCCGCGCCGCGGGTTTCGGGGAAGAGCCCGCGACTGCATCGTGATACCCTGATGAGACCGCGCCCGCGGCGCTTACCACTCGGGCGCGCATGAAGTGTGACGGAAGGATTACTTGCATGATCGTGGCAATAGACGGCCCCGCCGGCTCGGGGAAATCGACCATCGCGCGCGAGCTCGCGCAGCGCTTCGGGTTCGAGAAGCTCGATACGGGCGCGATGTACCGCGCGGTGGCGTTCATGGCCGCCGATCGCGGCATCGACCTGGACGATGAGCAGGGGGTCGAGGCGCTCGCGCGCACCATCACCATCCGCTTCGCCCCGGTCGAGGGCGCCCTGCGCATCACCGTCGACGGCCGCGACGTGAGCCGCGAGATCCGTACGCCCGCCGTCGACGCGACCGTCTCGAAGGTGGCGGCCTATCCCGGCGTGCGCGAGGCCATGCTCGAGCCGCAGCGCGCCGTCGCAGAGGGCCATGACATCGTGGCCGAGGGGCGCGACATCGGCACGGTGGTGTTCCCGGACGCCGAGGTGAAGGTCTTCCTCACCGCCGATCCCCGTGAGCGGGCGCGCCGCCGCGTCCTCCAGCGCCATGGAGGGGATGCGCCTGATGCCGAGGCGCTCGAGCGCGAGGTGGAGGAGACCCTCGCTGCGATCGAGCGGCGCGATGCGGCGGATGCCGGCCGTGCGGTCGCCCCGCTCGTCGAGGCGCCCGACGCCGTCGAGATCGATTCCACCGCACACACCATCGACGAGGTATGCGACCGCATCGCCCGCCTCATCGAGGAGAGGCGCTAGCCATGGCACGGTTCTTCCACGACGAGGATTACTACTACGACCGCGGCATGCGCGAGAACCCCCCGGCAATACGCGCCCTCTACCTCGTCATCATCGCTATCCTCTACGCGTTCACGAAGGTCTTCTGGCGCTGGCGCGTCGAGCGCCCCGAGGAGCTGCTGCCGAAGGGGGAGACCGGCTCCATCATCATCTCGAACCACACGTCGATGGGAGAGGTGGTGGCGACCGTCTGCCACATCGTGCGCACGGGGCGCCGCGTTAGGCCCATCATGAAGTCCGAGTTCAACAAGAACCCCGTCGTGCGCTGGTTCTTCGCGCGCGTGGGGGGCATCCCCGTGGACCGCGGCACCGCTGACATGAAATCGCTCCGTCGCGCCCAGCACGCCCTGAAGCGCGGCGAGGACGTCCTCATCTACCCCGAGGGGACGCGCATCCGCTCGGATGACCAACCCGTCGAGGTGCACGGCGGCTTCGCCCTCATCGCGCAGATGGCCAAGGCGCGCGTCGTGCCCATCGCCGTCTGCGGCTTCCGCGACATCACGCCCGAGGGGTCGCACATCATGCGGCCGCTCAAGACGTGGATCCGCTGCGGCGAGGGCCTCTCGCTCACCGACGCCCCTGCGGACGTGGGCCGTCGCGAGCGCCTGCAATGGCTCGAGGACGAATCGATCCGCCGCATGTACGCGGTCCGCGACGAGCTGCGCGCCGAGCATCCGGGGAGGCGGTAGGCATGACCGCGAACATCCGCGTGGCCGACCACGCCGGCGCCTGCTACGGCGTCGAACGCGCCCTCAAGCTCGCCCGTCGCTGCGGTGCGGAGGCAACGCCCCCCGTCCATACCCTGGGCCCGCTCATCCATAACCCGCTCGTCGTGCGCGACCTCGCGAGCTCCGGCGTCGAGCTCGCCGAGACGCTCGACGATGCGCGCGAGGGCACGCTCATCATCCGCACGCACGGCGTGGTGCCCGAGGTCGTCGACGCCGCCCGCGCGCGCGGGCTCGACGTGGTCGACGCCACCTGCCCGTACGTGAAGAAGGTGCACGACGCGGCCGCCCAGCTCACGCGCGAGGGCTACCAGCTGCTCGTGATCGGCGAGGCGGGTCACCCGGAGGTCGAGGGCATCCTCGGGCATGCCGGGGCGCGCGCGCAGGTGGTGGGGGAGGCCTCCGAGGTCGCCGGCCTCACGCTCAAGCCGAGGGTCGGCGTCGTCGTGCAGACGACCCAGACCGCCCAGCGCCTCTCCGAGATCGTCGCCGCGCTCGCCCCGCGCGTGCGGGAGCTGCGCGTCGTGAACACCATCTGCAAGGCGACGGAGGAGCGGCAGCGGGCGGCAGCCGAGCTCGCGGCCGCTTCGGACTGCATGATCGTCGTGGGCGGCAAGAACTCCGGCAACACGCGCCGCCTGGCCGAGATCTGCGCCGCCGCGTGCGCGTCCACGCATCACATTGAATCTGAGGACGAGCTCGACCCCGCCTGGTTCGCGGGCGCCTACGAGGTGGGCATCACGGCCGGCGCCTCGACGCCGCAGGAGCACATCGACCGCGTCCGCGCGCGCATCGAGCAGATCATGAGCGGGGAGTGACCGAGATGCCCGAGCTTCCGCCCTATGCCCGCGAGCGCGCGGATTACGGCCGCTCGCGCGATGCCGACGCCCGGGGAGCCCTCGTCACCGCCGTCGCGCCCGAGTCCCCCGTCGACGACGCCGGGATCGAGCCGGGCATGCGCGTGCTCAGCGTGAACGGCGCGCCGCTCGCCGATATGATCGACTGGCTCTGGGAGGCCTCCGACGCTACCTGCGAGCTCGAGGTGCTCGACGAGCGCGATGGCCTCATCGACACCGCCTACCTCGAGCGGCTTCCCGGCGAGGACTGGGGCATCGAGTTCGACGGCGCGGTCTTCGACGGCATGCGCACCTGCGTGAACGCCTGCACGTTCTGCTTCATGCGCATGCTGCCGCCGCACATGCGCGGCACGCTCTACATCCGCGACGACGACTACCGCCTGAGCTTTCTGCAGGGGAACTTCGTCACGCTCACGAACCTCTCGGACGAGGACGTGGAGCGCATCATCACGCACCGCCTGAGCCCCATGAACGTGTCGCTCCACGCGGTGTCCCCCGACGTGCGCCGCCGCCTCATGGGCGGAAACGCCGCGCGCGGCATGGAGGTGCTCGAGCGGCTCATCGCGGCGGACATCGAGATCCACGCACAGATCGTCCTCGTACCGGGTGAGAACGACGGTGTGGAGCTCGACCACACGCTCGCGTGGTGCGCGGCGCGGGCGCAGGTGACGAGCCTCGGCATCGTGCCGCTCGGCTACACTCGCTTCCAGGACCGCTTCACCGCCTCGTATTCGGACGACCCCGCATCGGCCCGAGCCGTCATCGAGCAGGTGCGGCCTTACCAGGAGCGCGCTCGCGCCGAGCGCGGGCGCACCGTCTTCCAGCTCGCCGACGAGTTCTACCTCGACGCCGGGCTGCCCGTGCCCGAGGCCGCCTCCTATGACGGCTATCCGCAGTACTACGACGGCATCGGCATGATCCGGAGCTACCTCGACGAGGCTCTGGCGTTGCGCTCCGCGGAGGCCGCGCGCATCGAAGGCCTCCGCGAGCGCCTGCGCGCGACGGGCCTGGAGCTTATGGTCTTGAGCGGCGCCGCGGCCGCGCCGACCGTCGAGCGCTTCGTCGGGGAGCCGGGGCTCGGCGGGCGCGTCCTGCCCATCAAGAACGACTACTTTGGCGGCAACGTCGATGTCACGGGCCTCATCTGCGCCCGCGATATCCTCGCCCAGCTGCCCGGCGACCTCACGCGGGTCATGTTGATTGTGCCGGACGTCATCTTCAACGCCGACGGCGTCACGCTGGACGGGTATCATCGGATGCGTCTCGTCGGGGAGCTCGAGGGGCGCGGGGCCATGGTCGCGGTGTCGTCGACCATGCCGAGCGACCTCCTCGCGACCTGCGAGCACATCGTCTAACACCCGGTGCGAGGGCACCGATACGAAGGAGTGCGCATGAAACCCATCGTCGCCATCGTGGGAAGGCCGAACGTCGGCAAGTCGACGCTCGTCAACCGCCTTGCGGGCACGAACGACGCCATCGTGCATGAGAGTCGCGGCGTGACGCGCGACCGCTCGTACCACGACGCGGATTGGAACGGGCGCGAGTTCACGCTCGTCGACACGGGCGGCATCGAGCCCATGAAGAGCGATGACGTCTTTTCCACCTCGATCCGCGACCAGGCGCTCGCCGCCGCGGAGGAGGCCGATGTGGTCCTCTTCGTCGTCGACGGCTCCGTGGGCGTCACCGAGGAGGACGAATCGGTCGCGCGCATGCTGAAGCGCGTGAAGAAGCCCGTCCTCTTGCTCGTGAACAAGCTCGACAACCCCGCCCGCGAGGACGAGCGCCTCTGGGAGTTCTACTCGCTCGGCATCGGCGACCCCCGTCCCATTTCCGCGCACCACGGGCACGGCACGGGCGACCTGCTCGATGAGGTCGTGTCGCTTTTGCCCGAGGAAGGGGAGGACGAGGACGATCCCTATCCCGACGCGCTCGGCGTCGCGATCATCGGCCGACCGAACGCGGGCAAGTCGTCGCTCTTCAACAAGATCATCGGTTCGGAGCGCTCCATCGTCTCCGACATCGCGGGCACCACGCGCGATGCCATCGACACCTACGTGGAGCGCGACGGCCGCCGCTACCGCCTCGTGGACACGGCGGGCATCCGTAAGAAGAGCACCGTGTACGAGAACATCGAGTACTACTCCATGGTGCGCGGGCTCCGTGCCATCGATCGCGCCGACGTGGCGCTGCTCGTCGTGGACTCCGGCGTCGGGATGACCGAGCAGGACCAGAAGGTCGCGAACCTCGCCATCGACCGCGGCTGCGCCCTCGTGATCCTGCTCAACAAGTGGGACCTCCTCGACGACGACTACAAGCGCGAGCAGGCCCTCGACACGGTGAACCGTCGCATGACGCTTGCCCCCTGGGCGCCCATCCTGCGCATCTCGGCGCTCACGGGCCGCTCGGTCGAGAAGATCTGGAAGCTCATCGACGCCGCGGCCGCCGAGCGCGCCAAGACCATCTCCACCTCGGCGCTCAACCGCTTCCTCACCGGGCTGCGCGAGTTTGGCCATACCGTCGTGGACGGCAAGCGCCGCCTGCGCATGCACTACGTGACGCAGACCGGCACGAACCCGCCCGCCTTCACCTTCTTCGTGAACCACCCCGACCTCGTGAACGACACGTACCGCCGCTACGTCGAGAACCGCATGCGCGCCGAGTTCGGCTTCGAGGGTACGCCCATCCGCCTGTACTTCCACAAGAAGCACGATCGCAAGGAAGCGGGGGAGTAACATGACCTACGGAGTGGATGTGGCGGTCTACGCCACGCTCGGCTTGATGCTCGTGTCCTACCTCATCTGCGGGATTCCCTTCGGGAAGATTCTCGCCAAGGCCATGAGCCACAAGGACCTACAGCACGAGGGGTCGGGCAACATCGGCACCACGAACGCGCTTCGGGTCGCCGGCCCCAAGGTGGCGGCGCTCACGCTCGCCTGCGACCTGCTCAAGGGCACGATCTGCATGCGCGCGGCCATGACCGTCCTGTGGGGGATCGCCTGGGCGCCCGAGGTGAGCGTCCAGCTCATGGTGGCCTTCGTGGCGCTCGCCTGCCTCTACGGCCACATCTTCTCGCCCTACCTGCACTTCCACGGCGGCAAGGGCATCGCCACGGGCGTGGGCATCCTGTTCGGGTTCTTCTGGCCGCTCGCCCTCATCCACCTCGCGATCTTCATCGTGCTCGTCGCGATCACGCGGTACGTCTCTGTGGGCTCGATCGTGACGGCGGCGCTCGTCCCGCTCACCGTCTCCATCCTCGTGCCATATCTTTCCCCTGCCGTCATCGCGGTGTGGGCGCTTCTGGGCTGGACGGTCGTGTGGGCGCATCGGGCGAACATCGCGCGCCTGCGCGCCGGTACGGAATCGAAGCTGTCCTTCGGCAGCAAGAAGGAGGGGTAAGCCGTGAAGGTCACCGTCATCGGCGCCGGATCGTGGGGGACGGCGATCGCCGGCGTCGCGGCCGCGCGCGCCGACGAGGTCATGCTGTGGTCGCACGACGAGCCGGTGCCCGCCGGCATCAACGAGCACCATCGCAACCCGCTCTACCTCACCGATTTCACGCTGCCCGATAACGTGCGCGCCACGGGCGACTTCCGCGAGGCGCTCGAGGGCGCCGAGGGCGTCATCGTCGTCGTGCCGTCGCCCTTCATCCGCGCGACCATTCACGGGGCCGCCCCGTACATCGCCGCCGATGTGCCCGTGCTCTGCCTCACGAAGGGCATCGAGCCGGGGACGGGCAAGCTCATGACGGAGGTCGTGGAAGAGGAGCTCGGCCATCCCGAGCGCGTCGCCGCGCTTTCCGGTCCCAACCACGCCGAGGAGATTTGCCGCGGCACGCTCGCCGCCGCCGTGGTGGCCTCCGAGCACCCGGGCGTCGTCGCCTTCTTCAAGGACCTGCTCATCTCGCCCGCGTTCAGGCTCTACGCGTCCTCCGACGTCGTGGGCGTCGAGACGTGCGGCGCGGTGAAGAACGTCATCGCCATCGTCTGCGGCATCGCGGCGGGGTCGGGCTACGGCGACAACACGCTTGCGCTCATCATGACGCGCGGCCTGGCCGAGATCAGCCGCATCGTGCACGCGCGCGGCGGCGACCCCATGACCTGCATGGGCCTCGCCGGCATGGGCGACCTCGTGGTGACGTGCACCTCCGAGCACTCCCGCAACCGCTCCTTCGGCGTCGCCTTCGCCCACGGTGAATCGCTCGACGCCTACCAGGCGCGCACGCACATGGTGGTCGAGGGAGCCGCGGCCGCGAAGAGCACCGCCGAGCTCTGCCGGCGGCTCGGCGTGGACGCGCCCATCACGTTCTGCCTCGAGGCGGCGCTCTACCGCGGCATGACGCTCGACGAGGCGCTCGAGGCCCTCATCGTGCGCACGCCCACCGAGGAGTTCTACGGGCTCGACCGGTAGCGGTAGCCGCGGGCACATCCCCCAATCGCAGTCCCGACATACACGCTGAAAGGAACGACATGAGCTTCGAACCCCGCATCGCACCATCGATCCTCTCCGCCGACATCGCCTACCTTGCGCGCGACCTCGAGCGCATCTCGCATGCCGACCTCATCCACGTCGATGTCATGGACGGCCACTTCACCGGCAACCTCACGTTCGGGCCGAATGTCGTGGCCGCCTGCAAGCGCGTGACCGACATCCCGCTCGACGTGCACATGATGGTCTCGAACCCTGACGAGACGATCGATTGGTACCTCGATGCGGGGGCGGACATCATCACCGTCCACGCCGAGGCCTCGACGCACCTGCATCGCACCGTCTCCCACATCAAGGAGCGCGGCGCCCAGGCGGGTGTCGTCTTGAACCCCGCCACGCCCGTGGGCGCGCTCGAGGACATCCTGGCCGACCTCGACATGGTGCTCGTCATGAGCGTGAACCCCGGGTTCGGCGGCCAGCGCTTCATCGAGGGCACGTATGCCAAGATCGAGCGCCTCGTTTCGCTCTGCGAGCGCGCCGGCGCGCATCCGCGCATCGAGGTCGACGGGGGCATCTCCGCCGGGAACATCGAGCGGATTGCCGCCGCGGGCGCGGACACCTTCGTCGCGGGTTCCGCGGTGTATGGCGCCGCCGACCTGAACGCGGAGATCGACCGCATGCGCGCGCTCGCGAAGGCCGCGCTCGAGGGCGCCCGTTCATGAACCCGACTCGCATGGTGAACCTCGACTACGCCGCGTCGACCCCGCTTCGCCCGGAAGCCATCGACGCCATGCGCGCCTATGACGCATCGCGCATCGCGGGCGCGAACCCCAACTCGCTCCATTCGCTCGGGAGGGAGGCCGCCGCGGCGCTCGAGCGCGCCCGCCGCGACGTCGCCAGCTCCCTCGGTACCACCGTGCGCCCCCAGGAGGTCGTCTTCACCTCGGGCGGCACGGAGGCCAATGTGCTCGCGCTCATGGGCATCGCGGATGCGGTGCGCGCGCATGAGCCGAACCGTACGCGCATCGTGACCTCCGCGATCGAACACGATTCCGTCCTCGATAACCTGCCCGCGCTCAGGCGGGCGGGTTTCAGCGTCGACGTCGTGAAGCCGGGCGCCCATGGGCGCATCGAGCCGGATGACCTCGAGCAGCTGCTCGGGGATGACGTCGCTCTCGTCTCGATCATGTTCGCGAACAACGAGACGGGGGCGCTCCAGCCCATCCGCGCGCTCGCCCAGGCCGCGCATGCAAGGGGCGCGCGCTTTCACACCGACGCCATCCAGGGCTATCTCCACGTGCCCATCGACGTGGACGAGCTCGGCGTCGACGCGCTCTCTCTCGCCGGCCACAAGGTCGGTGCCCCGGTGAGCGTGGGCGCGCTCTACCTCAGGCGCGCGACGCCGTTCACGCCCCAGGCGCGCGGCGGCGGGCAGGAGGCGGGGCGCCGCCCGGGCACGCAGGACGTGCGCTCGGCGCTCGCCCTCGCTGCGGTCGCCCGCCTGCTCGCCCCGAACGCTGAGGCCGATTGGGCGCGCCTTCGGGAGCTCTCCGGAACGCTCTACGAGCGCCTCACCACCTCGAGCCGCATCCACGCGACGCTCGGCCTGCCAGTGCCCGCCGAGCGCCTCGGCGGCATCGTGTCCGTGTACGTGGACGGGTTCGAGTCCGAGGACCTCATCCTCCGCCTCGACCAGCGCGGCTTCTGCGTGTCCGCCGGCTCCGCCTGCTCGAGTGCGAGCGCGGAGGCGAGCCATGTCCTCACGGCGATGGGGCTTCCCGGCGAGGCGGCGAACGGGTCGCTCCGCATCTCGTTCGATGACCGCGTCGATCCAGATGACCTTACCGCGTTCGCCGACGCGCTGCTCGATATCGTGGAAGGGAGCCGTCCATGAAGGTGCGCGAGCTTGAGGCCGCCCTATTCGATGCCTTCCCGCGCGAGCAGGCGGAAGCATGGGACCATGTCGGCCTTTCCGTCGGCGACCCCGCCGACGAGGTGCGCCTCGTGCGCGTGGCGCTCGATGCCACAGCCGAGGAGGTGCGCGCCGCGCATGCGATGGGGGCGAACGTCCTCGTCGCGCATCATCCCGTCTACATCGAGGCGCCGGATGCCTTCACGCCGCTCGCGTCCGACCGCCCCCAGGCGGGCGCAGCGGTCTTCGAGGCCGCGCGGCTCGGGCTGAGCGTGCTCTCGTTCCATACGAACCTCGACCGCTCGCTCGCGGCGCGGGAGGCGCTTCCGGCGCGCCTGGGAATCGCGGTCGCGACCTCGCTCGAGCATGCGGACGACCCTGCGACGCCCGGCTACGGTGCGATCGCAGACGTCGAACCTTGCACCCTGCGCGACCTCGCCGCGCGTGCCGCGGAAGCCCTCGACGTCGACCCGCGCGTCTGGGGCGCGCCTGCGGCGAAGGTGGCGCGCGTCGCCTTCATGGGCGGCAGCCTCGGCCATTTCGGTGACCTCGCGCTCCGCGCGGGGGCGGACGCCATCGTCTGCGGCGAGGCGGGGTATCATGTGTGCCAGGATTTGGCCGCGCGCGGCCTCGGTGTCGTGCTGTTGGGGCACGACGTCTCCGAGGAACCCTTCTGCCAGGTGCTCGCATGCGCATGCGAGCGCGCGGGGATAGCTCCCGAGCGCATCGCGGTCGCGGAGCGCACGCGGAGGGAAGAACGCCCATGGTGGACCTACACGGGAGGAAGACTTGCATGAATGATGGTGCACGCCTACTGAAGCTGCAGGAAACCGACCTCGAGCTGCAGCGCCTGCGCCTTGAGCTCTCCAAGCTACCCGAGCTCATCGGGCTGCAGCGCCTGCGCAAGCACCTTGCGCGCGCCCGCGAGGAGATGCTCAAGGTGAAGGGCGCCCGCAAGGATATCGAGACGGATCTCTCGGATCTTGCCGATGAAGAGGCCTATTACCGCGAGCAGGTCGAGGGCGCGCAGGCGAAGGCGGCGCGGCTCACGGACTACCGCGAGGTGCAGGACCTCGAGATCGAGCTCTCGAACCTCGCCAAGGCTCTCGACAAGGTCGCGTTCGACCAGCGCGAGCGCGAGGGGGCGCTTGAGCGCGTGCTCGAGCGCGAGGCGAAGGGCACCACTGCCATCGACCGCCTTGAGGGCCAGGTCAAGGCGCAGGCGGTGCGGGCGCGGGAGGTCGCGACCGACATCCAGGAGCGCATCGCCGCCGCCCAGGCAGAACGCGAGCGCCTGCACGCCGCACTCGGCGAGGAGCTTCAGCGCGCGTATGAGCAGGCGGCCGCCTCGTTCAAGGGCCTCGGCGTCGAGGCGCTCCGCGACGACACGCCCACCCTCTGCCGCACGAAGCTCATGGAGTCGTCGCTCGATGAGGTCAAGCGCGGCGGGCAGATTACCGAATGCCCCTATTGCCACCGCATCCTCGTGGTCGATGCGGACGACGAGGGGGATGCATCGTGAGCGCGCTCGAGGGGCGCTGCGCGCTCGTCTGCGTGACGGGCTGCATCGCGGCATACAAGGCGTGTGAGCTCGTGCGCGAGCTCCAGCGCCGCGGCGCGCGCGCCAAGGCGCTCATGAGCGAGCACGCGACGCACTTCGTGGATCCCACGACCTTCCGCGCGCTCACGCGCGAGCCGGTGGCGCTCGGCCTCTTCGACGACCCGAGCGATCCCATCCACCACATCTCGCTCGCGAAGGAAGCCGATGTCATCATCGTTGCCCCGGCTACCGCGAACGTCATCGCGAAGATGGCGGCGGGTATCGCCGACGACCTGCTCTCCACGACGCTCCTCGCCGCGACCTCGCCCATCGTGGTCGCCCCCGCGATGAACGCGAACATGTGGCGCGCGCAGGTCACGCAAGAGAACATGGCGCGCCTGCGGGAGCGCGGCATCGCGCAGGTGGGTCCCGGCTCGGGCTACCTCGCGTGCGGGGATGTCGACGAGGGGAGGCTCATCGAAGTCGAGCTCATCGCCGATGCGGCTGAGCGCGCGCTCGCCGCGTCGCAGGTGCTCGCAGGGGAGCGCGTGCTCATCACGGCCGGGCCCACCCATGAGCCCATCGACCCGGTGCGCTTCATCGGGAACCGCTCCTCGGGCAAGATGGGCATCGCGCTCGCCCGCGCCGCGCGCGACATGGGCGCCGAGGTCACGCTCGTGCTCGGCCCCTGCGATGCGCCGGCGCCCCACGGCGTGCGGGTCGAGCGGGTCGAGACGGCGCACGAGATGCTCGATGCGGCGCTCGCGTCGTTCGAACAGGCGACGATGGCCATCTGCGCCGCCGCGGTCGCGGACTACACCCCCGCGCATCCCGCGGACCATAAGCTCAAGAAGGGCATCGAGCCGCTCTCCTCCATCGAGCTCGTTCCCACGGAGGACATCCTGCGCGCCCTCTCCGAGCGCAAGGGGGACCGAGTCGTGGTGGGCTTCGCTGCCGAGACGGGAGATCCCGTGGCGTACGCCCAGCGCAAGCTCGACCGCAAGGGCTGCGACGCCATCGTCGCGAACGACGTGAGCCGCAGCGATTCCGGTTTCGGGAGCGATACCGACAAGGCCTGGTGGGTCACGGCGGACGGCGTCGAGGAGCTGCCCGTCCTTGCGAAGGATGAGCTCGCGCGCAAGATCCTCCAGCGCATGGCGGGCTAAGCCGCTGCGCTTCAAGGTTTTCAGAATTCGTGCTTGCATAATGGGCACGACTTGAGTAAAGTATCTTTTGCTGTGCGATGCAGCACGGTTACGGGACGTGGCGCAGTTTGGTAGCGCACTTGACTGGGGGTCAAGGGGTCGCTGGTTCAAATCCAGTCGTCCCGACCAGATTATTCAGGGCGCCGGATGAATCCGGCGTCCTTTTTATATACTGTGGCCGGGCTTAACGCTCCTGCCTTTGGGTATCATCCAAAGCAGTGTGTGCCAGGTTGATTCGCTAGGGGAGTATCGTGGGAATTCGCAGGAAGGTCAAGCGGGAGCTCGTCGGCACGTCCGAGTTTCCCTCGAACCAGGTCTTCACGATCTCGAATTTCATCACCGCGCTCCGCCTCGTCCTCACCTTCGTCTTTCTCTATCTCTTCATCACCGATGTCAATCGCTATGTCTGCCTCGTGATCTACGCCATCGCTGCGAGCACGGACTGGCTCGACGGCACCATCGCGCGCAAGACGCATACGGTGAGCTGGCTCGGCAAGCTCATGGATCCCGTCGTCGACCGCGCCCTGCTCTTTACCGGCGTGCTCGGACTCGTGGTGCGCCAGGAGCTCCCGCTGTGGATCTGCGTCGTCATCATCGCGCGCGACGTCTACCTCGCCATCGGCAACGTCATCGTGCGCCGCTTCCACAAGCGCCCCATCGATGTCGTTTACACCGGCAAGGCCGCCACGGCCCTGCTCATGACCGGCTTCTCCCTCATGCTGCTCGGCCTGCCGACGGTTCCCGGCCTCGGCATCCTGGGCGCCTATGCGCCGCTGTTCCCCGGCCTCGACGGTCGCACCGTGCCCCTCGGGATGTACCTCGTGTACCTCGGCGTCGCGTTCTCGCTCATCACGGCCGTCATCTACACGGTGAAGGGCGCCCTCGCGGCCAAGCGCGCCATCGAGCACCCCGAGGATGAGGACGAGGATTTCCTCAACCCGGAAATCGTGGAGGGTGACGGGGTATCCTGAGCTCGCCCGCACGAGGGCGTTCCCGTGCGGTAGAATAGGCGCAGAGCTATGATGTCTGGCCGAGGATGCCTCGGCTTATCGTGTGTTGGGAGAATTCATGGTAGATTCCGCAAGCGATTCCACCCGCGTGTTCCGCATTCCCACCGATGACGCAACCGCGCCGGACCTCATGAAGAGCGCGCGCATCACCGATCCCGTCATCTCGATCATCAAGGGGCCCCAGACCGGCAACACCTTCGAGATCATCGATCCGGAGACCTCCATCGGCCGCGATCCCGCGAACGCCATCTTCCTGAACGATATGACCGTCTCGCGCACGCACGCCAAGATCGTGCGCACGCCCTTCGGTACGACCATCGAGGACCTGGGCTCGCTGAACGGCACCTGGGTCGACGGCGCCATCGTCACCGCCGCGCCGCTCCATGATGGCTCCACGGTGCAGATCGGCACGTTCACCTTGGTCTACCACGAGCGCACCCCGGAGCGCATCGAGACGGGTGAATAGCGGTGGCCGATCGCAGCTACCTCAGTATCGGCCAGGTCGTCAACCTGCTTCGCGGCACATATCCGGACCTCTCGAACTCCAAGATCCGCTTCCTGGAGGACGAGGGGCTCATCACGCCGCATCGCACGCCCAAGGGATACCGCCAGTACTCCCGCGATGACGTGGAACGACTCGAGGTCATCCTGCATCTGCAGAAGACGCGCTACATGCCGCTCAACGTGATCAAGCAGCGCCTCGAGAGCGCCGACGACCTGCACACGCTCGCCTACGAGGTTGGCCTGCTGTCCGACGTGCCCATGAAGGCGCAGCCCAAGGAGACGAAGCAGAAGCTTCATCCCTTGGAGGACGTGCCTGATCTTCTGGGCGTGAGCATCTCGTTTGTGCGCTCGCTTGCGCAGAACGACCTCGTGCGCATCGTCAAGAGCCCGAAGAACCGCGAGCTCATCGATGGCAGCGATTTCGAGATCATCCGCTTCTGCGACGAGCTCTCGCGCTTCCACATCGAGCCGCGCAACCTGCGCCAGTACGTGGTCTCGGCGAACCGCGAGTCGACGATGTACGAGCAGGTGCTCGTGGGTATGCTCGGCCTGGACGATAGCGACGAGGACCGCAACGCCAAGATCGAGCGCGCCTTCAAGAAGCTCCACGACCTCACGGACGGTCTGCACACGGCGCTCCTCAAGGCGCGCGTGTTCGAGTCGCTCAACGTCGTCGTGAAGGACGCCGACGTCGACTCCATCGACGACGAGCTCGCACGCGCCGAGGCCGCGCGTTCGGCGCATAAGGAGGCGTCGGAGCAGGCTGCCGCCCCGACGACCGCGCAAACCGGGACCAATCGGACGTCGCGCACGCGGCGCCGCAGCTAGGATAGGGGAGAGCCATGGCTGACTTCGACTTCGCATCGCGCATCATCGACATTCCGGATTATCCCGAGCCGGGCGTCGTCTTCAAGGACATCACGCCGCTCTTCGCCGATGCCGAGGCGATGCGCTGCGCCGTCGAGGCCATCGCCAAGCCGTTCCAAGACGCGGGCATCACGAAGGTCATCGGCCCGGAGGCCCGCGGCTTCATGGTGGGCGTCCCCGTCGCGCTCGAGCTTGGAGCCGGCTTCGTCCCCGCGCGCAAGCCCGGCAAGCTCCCGCGCGAGACGGTCTCGGTGAACTATGAGCTCGAATACGGCACCGACACGCTTGAGATCCATGCCGATGCACTCGGCGCGGGCGACCGCGTCCTCATCGTCGACGACCTCGTGGCGACCGGCGGTACCGCGGCCGCCACGGGCAAACTCGTGCGCGAGATGGGCGCCGAGCTCGTCGGATATGGCTGCATCCTCGAGCTCGCTTTCCTGAATCCCCGTCCGCTCCTCGAGGAGGATGGCTCGGTTCGGTTCGTGAGCCTGGTGCAGGTGCAGTAGCTCCGGCGTCGATCGCTACGACAAGAGACGCACGGTAATCCCTGCGCACGCCATGCGCGCATCGCGGCTTGCGGCGTGCTTGCGGACGTTATATCGAAACACTTTGAGGTTTTGCTTACGTTTGGCGTAAAACGTGTCCCGCGCGCATGCGCGACGGTATAATCATGCCAATCGTACCCTAAACGAAGGATCATCTATGTCTTTGAGAGATTCCCGACGCGTTCTGACCCGTTGTGCCGCTGTCGCCGTGCTCTCCGTTTCCCTTGGCGCGACGCTGCTTCACGCTGCACCGGCCTACGCAGACCTTGAATCCGACCTCGCGAGCGCCCAGGCGCAGCTCGAGTCCATCGGCGCCGAATACGCCCAGCTCCAGGAAGACCTCGCGGACGCCGCGCGCGAGCTCGAGATTATCAAGGGCGAGATCGAGGAGACCGAGACTCAGCTCCAGGAGTCCCAGAAGACGCTCGCCCAGAGCGCCGCGGACGACTACAAGGGCGGTGGCGGGCAGCTGCTCGACGTCGTGCTCGGCGCTTCGAGCTTCGATGATCTCGTGTCGCGCGTCTACTACGCCAACAAGGTATCCGATGCCCAGGCGGAGGCCATCGAGCACGTCCAGACGCTCAAGGCCGAACTCGAGCAGTCGCAGGCGCAGCAGGAGCAAGAGATCGCCGCGATGGAGCAGAAGGTCTCCGAGGTCCAGCAGAACCAGGCCGATGCCCAGGCGCTCGTGAACTCCCTTTCCGAGGAGATGCGCGAGCAGCTTGCGGCTGAAGCCGCCCAGAACGAGCAGCTCGCCGCCGGCATGCAGTCCGCCGAGGACGGTAGCGCCTCCACGAGCGACAGCCCCGTGGTCACGCCTCCCGCGAGCGACACCACGGATGATTCCACCCCGGCGCCCACGCCGACGCCCGACCCCGATCCCGTGCCCGATACCGGCGGCTCGTCTTCGGGCACCTCGTCGGTCGGTAGCGCCGCGCTCCAGTACGCCTTCACGCAGGCGGGTGCGCCCTATGTCTACGGTGCGGCCGACCCCTCCGTGGGCTTCGATTGCTCCGGCATCGTGTCGTGGTCGTACGCGCAGATCGGCGTCTATATGCCGCACAGCTCCTCCGCGCAGCGCGAGTACGTCATGAACAACGGCCGCTATACCACCGACATCAGCCAGCTGCAGTACGGCGACCTCGTCTTCTATCCGGGTCACGTAGCCTTCTATGTAGGCGGCGGGCAGATTTACGGCGCGTGGAATTACGGTCGCGGCATCGGCTACGGCAGCATCTACGACTGCGGCACCCCGCTCGGCGGTGGCAACATCTAGACGTTTTTTCGCATCGCTTATGCACGAAGCCCGCCCATCGACGTTCCGACGTTTGATGGGCGGGCGTTTTCATCCCAAGATATTCACTGAGTGCGGCCCCGAAACCTGCTTAGGCCTTGCCCTTGCCGTTCGACTCATCGAAGCCCAGGTAGTGCAAGTACCCCATGAGATACGCCTTTGCGGCGAAGGCCATGACTGCGTTGCGCACGAGGAGCGATTCGCGGGTGACCTGCGAGGCGGTGTCCGGGATGGGGGCGTCCCCCAGCGAGAACGCTGTGTGCACCGCGTTCTCGAGCTCCGTGGCCACGTAATCGAAGGCGACGTCAACGAGGTATGTGAGCTTCTGGATACGGAACAGCCGTGCGATGGCCTGTATTGAGAGGACCTGCTTGAAGATGCAGATCACGATGAGCCGTGCGATGTGCTCGCGCCCGTACTGCTTCTTCACGGGCGCCGAGATCAGGCCAGCCTTGACGTAATTGTTCACCATGGAGGGCGTGAGCAGATCTCCCTCGATGCAGTCAGAGAACGGGGCGAGCGCCTGTTCGACGATGCCGATCACCTGGTCACGGTAGAGGTTCACCGTGGGCAGCTCGTGGTAGCGGGGGAGGTGGAACTCCGTGAACTGCTGGGCGAATTCCGAGGTGAGGAAGGCGTCGGGGAGGACGGTCGGGGTGACGTCGTCGCGGGTGATCGCACCGCCGTTATCCGTCATCGCGATAACCTTTGTATGCTGCGCCATAGTCGGCCACCTCGCTTGGTCGTATCGGGGTGCGTTGCCGCGTCACAGGGACTCCGAACCCCACATCTTGTGTAAGATATAGTATCATATTGTTTTGAAAACCACGTGATGTGTTTATCGACGTGCTAGGATGTACGTAGGGTGAGCCCTCATGAAAGGATCGAGCCATGAGTTGGGCCATAATCGCTGATTCGAGTTGCAACCTTCGCGGCTTCCAGCCGCAGGCACCCGATACGATCTATCGCTTCGCGCCGCTCAAGATCAATGTCGCGGGCGAGGAGTTCATCGATGATGACTCGCTCGACGTCGCCGAGCTCAATCGCAAGGTCTCTGCCGAGGAATCCGCGTCCTCGAGTGCCTGCCCGAGTGTCGGTGAATGGGCGGATCTGTTCCGGAGCGCGGACAACGTGATCGCGATCACCATCTCGGCGAACCTTTCAGGGAGCTATGAGGCGGCCGTCATGGCGCGCGATATGGTGCTCGAGGAGGATGCCGATCGCAACATCTTCATCGTGAACTCGCGCGCGGCCGGCGGCAAGCTCGAACTGCTCGCGGTCGAGGTCGACCGGTACCGCTTGGCGCACCCGGATGCCACGTTCAACGAGGTCACCGCGCATATCTGCGACGTGGAGCAGGCATCAACGGTGCTGTTCTTGCTTTCGAGCTACGAGAACCTCACCAAGGCGGGACGCATGCCCAAGATGGCCGGTGCACTCGCAAACAAGCTTAAGATTCGCATCCTGGGCACCGCGAGCAGCGAGGGCACCATCAAGGTCGTGGGGCCGGCTCGTTCGCAGCGCAAGGCGTTCGAGAAGATTATCGCGACGATGAAGGCCGATGGGTACAGCGGAGGTCCGGTCTACATCGATCATGTGTTCAACGAGCGCGCAGCGCAGGAGCTCGAGGCGCGCATCCATGCCGACTGGCCGGATGCGGAGGTCACGATCATGCCGTGCGGCGGCCTGTGCTCGTACTATGCCGAGGAGGATGGCCTCATCATCGGCTACGGCTGGTAACGCGCATACCGTCTACAACGCTTCACAATATGCGACGGCTCGCAGAAGCAATTCCGCGAGCCGTCGTTTGTTTTGTAGGTGAACTCTTTTCACTGCGGGGTGGATGTAGCTCCATCGTGGGGCGACAACCGCTACGACGCTTGGATAATCACCAGAACTTCGTCTTATCAACAACTTTACATAAGATATATTATCTTGATTAGCTAACCGACAATATAGCGGTAGGCAGACATGCCGGCAATGGCTCCATCGGCTGCCGCAGTGATCACTTGGCGGAGATGCTTCGAACGCATATCGCCCGCGCAGAAGATTCCCGGCGTTCTCGTGGCCATATCCTCGTCGGTCACGACACCGCGATCATCACCCAGATCGACGAAGTCGCGCACAAGGTCGACCGTGGGATCCGTGCCTGCGAAGACAAAGATGCCGACCGAGCCCTCCGGGAACTCCTCGATATGTTCCTCGCTCGTGCGGTTATCTCGGAACGTGATCGACGAGATCGCGTTCTCACCATCGACCGCCGTGATCGAGGTCTCGAACCGCACCTCGATATTGTCCGCAGCGAGCATCCGGTCGACGACGCCCTTCGGCGCGCGGAACACGTCGCGCCGCACGACCATGGTGACGGAGCGCGCGATGCGCGAGAGATACAGCGCCTCCTCGCACGCAGCGGTACCTCCGCCGATGACGAACACGTCCTTGCCGCGATAGAACATCCCGTCGCAGGTAGCGCAATACGACACCCCGCGACCTGCGAAGCGCTCTTCGCCTTCGAAACCGATATGGCGCGGTTTGGCCCCCGTCGCAACGATGACGGCACGAACGGCATACGAGCCGGGATCCGCCTCGACGATGAAGCTCCCGTCCTCGCAGCGCGTGATGGCCGAGACCACCCCGTAAGCGCACTCGACGCCCACCGACGCCGCGTGATCTTGCAGGTTCTGGCCGAATTCAAAACCCGAGATCTGCTCGATGCCCGGATAGTTCTCAATCGTCTCGGTCGTGGCGATCTGTCCGCCCGGCATGCCTTGCTCGATCACCACCACGTCGAGGCTCGCGCGCGCTGCATAGATGGCAGCGGAATAGCCGGCAGGCCCTCCGCCGATGATCGCGACATCATGAACATGGGTTACGGTATCCATCGATTGCTCCTCACGATTCTCGAGGCGTGTCATGTAGTAGCGCCTACCCAGTCTTGAACCATGCTATACATTCATACCCATAAACGTTTAGGTACCTAAGTATAGAGTTCCGCCACCGCACATGAAACGAGGGCACCGGAATCGCTCCGGTGCCCTCGAAACAGCCTATATATACAGGGACTTCCCTACATGATGGTCATGAGGAAGTACACCAGGAACGCGAGGGCAGCGACCCACATGAGCGGGCGCACCTTCTTCACGTTGCCGGTAACGACGGCCACGATGACATAGGTGATGAAGCCGAGGCCGATGCCGTTCGAGATGGAGTAGGTGAACGGGATGCCGGCGATGATCATGAACGCCGGGAACGCCTCGATGGGGTTCGACCACTCGATCTCGGAGACCTCGCTCATCATGAGGAAGCCGACGAAGACGAGCGCGCCGCAGGTCGCAGCTTGCGGGATGCAGTTGATGAGCGGCGAGAAGAAGGCGGCGAGCAGGAAGAAGATGCCCGCGACGATCGAGGTGAGGCCGGTGCGGCCACCGTCGGAGGCACCGGAAGCGGACTCGACGAACGTCGTGATGGAGGACGCGCCGAGGAAGCCGCCGGCGATGGCAGCGGTGGAGTCGACGATGAGGATGGGCTTGATGTCCTCGACACGGCCATCCTCGGTGAGGAAGTCACCCTGCTTGGCCACGGCCATAGCGGTGCCCATGGTGTCGAAGAAGTCGCTCATCATGAGCGAGAAGGCCATGAGCAGCAGCGTCGGGGTGGTGATGACCTCGATGATGCCCATGACGCCGGAGGGCTCGCTCACCTGGAACGGGGCGGCGAACGTGGAGAAGTCGAGCGGGGCGACGACGCCGTCGGGCAGCGGGGTCACGCCGAGCGGGATGCCGATGATGGCGGAGATGATGATGCTCCAGAGGAGCGCGCCCTTGACGTTCATCGAATAGAGGATGACGGTCAGGATGATGGAGATGACACCGATGACGAACGTGAAGTTGAGGACGCCCTCAGCGTCGACGATCGCGCCGAGCGAGACGAGCGTGTCGGTGTTCGCGACGATGACGCCGCCGTCCTTGAGGCCGATCATGGCGATGAAGAGGCCGAGGCCGATGGAGATGCCATGACGGAGCGGCACCGGGATCGCGTCCATAATCGCCTCGCGGAGGCCGCAGAGCACGAGCAAAAGAATCGCGATGCCCTCAACGAAGATGACGGCCATGGCGGTCGGCCAGCCCACACCCATGCCGAGGCACAGCGTGAAGGCCACGATGGAGTTGATGCCCATGCCGGACGCGCAGGCGAGCGGGCGGTTCGAGAAGATGCCCATCGCCATGGTCATCACCGCAGCGCCCAGGCAGGTCGCGGTGACCGCGGCGGTCTCGGGAATGCCCGCGGCCGAAAGGATGCTCGGGTTGACGATGATGATGTAGGCCATCGCCAAAAACGTCGTGAGGCCGGCACGGAATTCCGTTGCGGTACTCGTACCGCGCGCCTGTAGCTTGAAGAATGAATCCATTTCTCCCCTTTTCTCTGGATGTTCTTCGCCAACAGTATGTGCTCGGAAGCGGCTAGGCCGCTCCGCTTGAGCCGAATCCGCCGGTACCGCGGTCGGTCTCGTCAAGTTCATCGACCTCGACGAGCTGCACGGTGGGCACCGCTTGGATGACGAGCTGGGCGATGCGCTCGCCGCGCTCGATATGGATGGTCTCATGGGCATCGAGGTTGATGGCGATGATCTTGAGCTCGCCACGGTAATGCGCGTCGATGAGACCCGGGGTGTTCACGATGGAGAGGCCGCGCTTGAGCGCCATGCCGCTGCGGGGCTGCACGAACCCGGCGTAGCCGTCGGGCAGCGCGATGGCGAGCCCTGTCGGGATGAGGACGCGCTCGAAGGGCGCGATGTCGACCGAGGCCTGCGCCCGCAGGTCGAGTCCCGCATCGCCGGCATAGGCATAGGACGGAAGCTCGACGGTTGGGTCGAGACGCTTGATCGCGACGGAGATGGTCGACATAGCTCACCTCAACTTATCGAGTTCCTCGAGGAACTCATCGATGTCTTTGAAATCCCGGTACACGGAGGCGAAACGGATGTAGGCGACCTTATCGAGCTTCTCCAGGCGCTTGAGCACCATGTTGCCGATATCGTGCGAGGTGACGTTCGTGAACGTGCCGGCGCGCAGCTCAGCCTCGATGTCGTCGATCAGGGCATTGAGCTGCGAGAGGTCGATGTCGCGCTTGGATGTCGCGCGCATGAGGCCGACCAGGAGCTTGTTGCGGTCGAACGGCTGCTTCGTGCCGTCGCTCTTGATGACCTCGATGGGGTCCTCGCAACGCTCGAAGGTTGTGAACCGGTACCCGCATGCGCGGCATTCACGACGGCGCTTGATAGCGTTGCTTGCGTCCTGCGTGCGCGAATCGATAACGCGCGTATCAGCCCCGCCGCAGCGCGGACAACGCATGGCACCCTCCTCCGTGAAATGAACTTCACAAGGATAGCACGGATTGTGATTGAGAACGAAAAAAGTTCAACATGTTGTGATGCACTCGAAATACAGGGGAAACGTCCTGATTCGAGCCAGGTGCGGGATCACGATTCCGCGGGCACGAGCAGCTCCATGCCGGGCTGGAGCAACGAGGAATCCAAGTCATTCCAAGAACGGATGAGATCGGTGGTCTGACGGGTCGTCAGGGTATCGACGCCATGCTCGGAGGCGATGGACCACAGGGAATCGCCGGGGGCGACCGAGATGGTGATGCGCTCCGCCTGGTTCAGCGCCTGGGCATAGGCGCTCGACTCGGTATGGAGCACCGACAAGAGCGCGGCTGCGAGCACGCCGATAACCCCGAGCAGCACGCAGACCGTCGCGAGCGTTCGAACGAAGGAGCGAGCGGCGCTCCGGTGCTGGGAGGTTGCACGCGCGACGGGTCGCGCAGCTTGGACGCGGGAGGCGTCGGACGCGATGCGCACGGTTTGCGAGGAGGCGGGACGACGGCGCTGCGCGGGGCGCACCGGAAGGGCGATGATCTCCGTCTCGTACGGATATGCGGCCTCATGACGCGACGGCTGCGACAAGGAGAGCGCGAGGTTGCCGTTGGTGAGTGTGCGCTTCATGTTCATGTGTTCCCCTTCCCTCGATGTGGTGGAACTAGGTATATCGTCGCGTCCGGACAAAAAGTTCTGGCGTGAGAACGAATGTTCGTATACTATTATCTTCGAACAGTTGTTCTTGTCAAGAAAAATCGAACAATTGTTTGGATTCAAGGAGGGTATGATGGCACGGAAGATCTCGAAGCGCCAGCAGCAGATTTACGACTTCATCCGCGAATATCAGCTCGAGAAAGGCTATCCGCCGAGCGTGCGCGAGATGGCGGCCGCAGTGGGCCTTTCCTCCCCTTCCACGGTGCACGCGCACCTGAGCGCCCTTGAGGAGCGCGGCCTGATCAAGCGTGACGCGACGAAGCCGCGCGCCCTCGAGCTGTTCAACGAGGACGGCTCCTCCGTCAACCTCGCCGAGGTCAAGGAGTCCCCGAGCCGCGGCACGGTCACGCTGCCGCTCGTCGGCCGCGTCGCCGCCGGGATGCCCATCCTCGCCGAGCAGAACGTCGAGGACACCTTCACGCTCCCCACCGAGATCGCGACCGATGCCTCCTCATTCGTGCTCGAGGTGCATGGCGACTCCATGATCAATGCCGGCATCTTCAACGGCGATTACCTCATCGTTCGCGAGCAGCCCAATGCCATGAACGGCGAGATCGTCGTCGCCATGATCGACAACGAGGCTACCGTGAAGACGTTCTACAAGGAGCGCGGACGGGTGCGCCTCCAGCCCGAGAACGACACCATGGAGCCCATCTACGCGGACAACCCCCAGATCCTCGGCAAGGTCGTCGCGCTCATGAGGCGCTTCTAGGCAGCTCATGGCGTCTCGAGATCACGGGTCATCCACCGTCGCGGCACCCGAAGCGAACAGCCGCATCACATCGCGCGTGGCCGCCTTTGATATCCTGCGCGGCATTACCATCATATCGATGGTATGCTTTCATGCCGCATACGATGCCGTGTATATCTACGGCTTCGACCTTCCTTGGTTCCGCGATCCCGTCATACAAGATGTGTGGCGCTGCTCGATCAGCTGGGTGTTCATCGCGCTCGCCGGCTGGATGACCCGCTTCTCGCGCAACAACCTGCGCCGTGCGGCGCTCTACGGAGCCTCGGCGCTCATCGTGTGGCTCGTTACCAGCGTGGCGAGCGTCGACACCGCCATTTCCTTCGGTATCCTGTACTGCATGGCGGCCTGCACGCTCTGTTGGGGCACGCTCTCCCCTGCCCTCAAGCGCGTGCATCCCCTGCTCGGCCTTCTGATCGCTCTAGGCCTGTTTGCGCTGACGTACACCGTCCCCCGACATCTGTACGCGGTGGACGGCCTCGCTTGGCTCGGGTTCCCGGGCCCCGGCTTTGCGTCGGGGGACTACTATCCGCTCATTCCCTATTGCTTCCTGTACGCGGCAGGCGCCTTCGGGGCGCGCCTCTTCGATCGGCTCTCGCCGGGAGGCTATCCCGCTTGGATGCGCCGCGACTGGATTGCCCCGCTCAGCGCGATCGGCAGGCATAGCCTTCTCATCTACCTCGCCCATCAGCCGTTGCTCATCGTGCTCTTCACCCTCATCGGGCACGCATAGCGAGCGGTACCGCCTCGCGCCGCAATGACGGCATGCGGTACGTTGATTACCACCGGCCCGGTAGCTTGGTGCGGCACCAGATGCGCGGGCTAGCGGTCGGTGCTCGGAGCGTCCTCGAGATACGGGGCGAGCCGGCCGGCGATACGGGAGGGTACCTTGGCAACGATGTGCACCGCATCGGCACCGAACTCCTCGACCATCACCTGGCCGTATGTATGCACGAGGGCGCTCGCTGCGCTATGGGCATAGGGTATGGTCAGGTCGACGATGCGGTCGCGCGCAGCCGCCTCCTGCGAGATGGCCTCAACGAGCGCATCGATACCCTCCCCGGTGAGCGCGGAGACAAGGCTCGCATCGGGATAGATGCGGCACAGGTCGCATCGGAGCAGGTCGTCGATGCAGTCGATCTTGTTGAGCACGACGATGGCTGGTGTGGTGCCGGCGCCGATCTCGTCCAAGACCTTGTCGACGGCTTGCAGCTGGCGGAACAGGTTCTCGTCGGAGGCATCGGCGACCTTGAGGATCAGATCGGCCTCGCGCACCTCGCTGAGCGTCGACTTGAACGCGTCGACGAGACCGTGGGGGAGCTTCTGGATGAAACCAACCGTATCGGTGAGCGTGAGGAGCCTGCCGCCCGGAAGCCGGTAGGAGCGCGTGGTGGGATCGAGCGTGGCGAACAGCTTGTCCTGTGCAAGGACCGACGATCCCGTCAAGCGATTGAGCAGGGACGACTTTCCCGCATTCGTATATCCCGCAAGCGCAACGCGAAACGCCGGTGAAGCCGTGCGCTCCTTCGATTGCACGCGACGCCGGCGCTCGACGGTCTCGAGGTCGCGGCGGACGGACGCGATACGGCTCCGGATGAGCCGTCGGTCGACTTCGAGCTGGCTCTCACCCTGACCGAATCGGCTGCCGATGCCGCCGCGCGTCTGCTCCTTCGCAAGGTGGCTCCACATGCCGCGCAGCCGTGGGAGCAGGTATTGCAACTGGGCGAGCTGCACCTGGAGCCGCCCTTCGCGCGTTTGCGCGTGCAGGCCGAAGATGTCGAGGATGAGCGCGGTGCGGTCGATGATCTTCACCGGCTCCCCCACCGCGCGCTCGAGGTTGGTCTGCTGCGAGGGCGTGAGGTCATCGTCGAAGATGACGACATCGATGTCCATGCGATGCACCATGCCGCAGATCTCCTCGACCTTACCGGATCCGATGAAGGTCTTTGGCTGCGGGCGATCGAGACGCTGCGTCACCCGCGCGACGGGACGGGCGCCCGCCGTCTCCGCAAGCCGCTCGAGCTCATCGAGCGAGCGGTCGACCGGCCATGTCGCATCGCGGCGCTCGACGCCGACGAGCAGGGCGCGCTCGGGCTCGATATCGGTCGAGACGAAGGGAAAGCGCGGCATCAGGCATCGACCCCTTCCAGAATGAGGTGCGCGGCACCATCGACGCCCTGCTCATCCATCGAGATCCATTCAATGCGGGGGTCGCGACGGAACCACGAGAGCTGCCGCTTCGCATAGCGGCGCGAGCGGCGCTTGATGAGCTCTACAGCCTCTGCGAGCGAGAGGGCGCCATCCAGGTACTCGATGAGCTCCTTATATCCGATCGCCTGGCGTGCCGTGAGCGCGGGGCCGGCGCCCGTCGAGACGAGGTGCCGCACCTCATCGAGCAGGCCCTCCTCCATCATAGCGTCTACGCGCTCGTCGATGCGCTGGTATAAGCGCGCGCGATCCATCATGAGCCCGAAATACCGCGCGTCATAGCAAGGCGTGGGCTCGGAGAACGCAGCCTTCTGCGCGGCATAGGAAACGCCCTCGTCGCACATCTCGAGCGCTCGGATGACCCGGGGCACGTTATGCTCATGAATCACTGCCGCACTTTCAGGGTCGCGTTCGGCGAGCAGCTCATGCAGGGCGTGCACCCCGTGCTCGCGCTCATAGCGCTCATAGCGCTCCCGTGCGGGCGAGGCGCACTCGCCCGCGGGAAATCGCATGTCATCGAGGGCGGCCCGAAGATAGAGGCCCGTGCCGCCGCAAAGGACGCACGCCTGGTCGCACGCGACGTGCTCGTCGATGAGCATGCGGGCATCGCGCTGGAAGAGGGCCGCGGAATATGGTTCCTCCGGACCAACGAGATCGACGAGCCTCAGGGGCACGCGGCGCTCGGCAGGCGGAGTCTTCGCCGTGCCGATATCCATCCCGCGATACACCTGCATGGCGTCAACCGAGAGCACATCCGTCCCGAGCGCCAAAGCGACCTCATCCGCGACGGCGCTCTTGCCGACCGCGGTGGGTCCGACAATCGCGATGATGGGCGCGCTCATCGGGGGTCGCCGACGACCGTGCCGGAGAGGTACCATGTCCGCGCGGTGTCCACATCGACATCGACGATGCGGCCGACGAGGCTCTCGATGTCCATCCCAGCGGGAATCGGCGCGTGCACGGTCTGGTTCTTCGGGCTCTTGCCCTGCAGGACGCGGGAATCCTTCTTCGAGGAGCCCTCGACGAGCACGGGGACGGTCGTCCCGAGGTCGTGCTGGTTGAAGTCGTGAGCGGTCTGCTCGATGACCTTGACCAGGCGGTCGAAGCGGTCTTGGATGACCTCGCGCGGCGTGGGGTCCTCGATGCGCGCGGCGGGGGTTCCCTCACGGCGCGAGTAGATGAAGGTGAAGGCCTGCGCATAGCCCACGCGCTCGGCCAGCGAGAGCGTCTGCTCGAAGTCCTCCTCGGTCTCACCGGGGAAGCCGACGATGATGTCGGTCGTGAGCGCGATGTCGGGGATGCGCTCGCGGATGCGGTCGACGAGCCCGAGGTAGTCCTCGCGGGTGTAGCGGCGGTTCATGAGCTTGAGCACGCGCGTGGAGCCCGATTGGACGGCAAGCTGGAGGTGCGGCATGACCGCGGGCACCTCGGCCATGGCGTCGATCGTCTCGGGCAGGAGGTCCTTCGGATGGGAGGAGGTGAAGCGTATCCGTTCGATGCCGGTCTCCCCCACCGCACGGAGCAGCTCGGCGAAGCGCGGCGCGCCGTAGGCATCTCGACCATAGGAATTCACGTTCTGGCCGAGCAGGGTGACCTCGCGCACGCCGCAGCGCAGGAGACCGGCCACCTCGTCGACCACGGACTCGAAGGGACGGCTCTTCTCGCGACCGCGCACGTAGGGCACGATGCAATACGTGCAGAAGTTGTTGCAGCCCGTCATGATGGGCACCCAGGCATGGAAGGGCTGCTCGCGGTGCCACGGGAGGGTCGTGGCGGCGGGGGCGGCGCCTTCCTCGGTGTCAACATGGCGCCCGCCGTCCTCGAACGCATCGGCGATGAGGTCGGCGACGTGCGCGATGGCCTGCGTTCCGAAGATGACGTCGACGTTATCGACATGGGAGACGAGCCGCTCGCCGTCGCGCTGCGCGATGCAACCGCCCACGGCCACGACGCGCTTTCCCGAAGGCGGGGTGGGCAGGCTCTTGCACGAGGAGCACTGGCCGTAGAGCCGCTGGTCGGCCGCCTCACGCACGCAGCACGTCATGAAGATGACGATGTCCGCACCCGCGGGGTCGGCCGCAGCGAAGCACCCATATGAGTCGAGGAGCCCCGCGACGCGCTCAGAATCGTGCAGGTTCATCTGGCAGCCGAACGTGCGGATGAAATAGGTCTTGCCGGTAAGGATGGATCGGGTCGTATTCGAAGCCATGTTATCGCACCGCCACCGTGTGTCCGGAATACTCGGGAACATCCATGCTGTTCACCGAGATGGCATGCACGAGCACCGCAAGGCGGATCGCCGTGCGCGACTCACCGTTGATGAGGATGTCCGAGAACGTGGGAGAGCAGGAGATATCGAACCCCGTGGGGATGAGAAACCCGCGCGCGATGGCCATCGCCTTGATGGCCTGGTTGACCGCGCCGGCGCCCACGCACTGCATGTTGACGGGAACCCCGTCCTTCACCATGCCGGCGATGGCGCCCGCGACGGAAGCGGGCGAAGACTTGCTCGAGACTTTGAGATATTCCATGGTTCTCCTGCGTGTATGGTACAAATGTGCAGCAAATTGACTTTACCGTATCGGCGTATGTGCAGCAAGCAGCTATCCAGCTTATTCGGCGTTTTGGATCGGGAAGGTCACGGTGATCGCATCGCGTCCGACGCGGATCTTGGGATCGGCGGACAGCGTGAGGTAGTAGCGCTCGGCGAGGTCCCCGAAATCGCGCTCGAGTGCGCGCGAGAACGACCCGAGGTCGTCCGGGGCGATCTTGAGGCCGCGGCGGTCACGGCTGAGATCGACGGTCGCGGGGGCTGTCTGGGGCTTCCGGCGGCGAAGCAGCCGGGAAGAGACGCTGCGGACGGGCTTGATGGATCCGCTCAGGATCCGGTGCGCCGTGCGCTCCGAGATCTGGATGCCGAGCGTGGCGGCGATGCGCATGAAATCCGCGGCATCGGCAGCGAACGCAAGCCGTGAGACGACGGGCAGCGACGACTCGGAATCCACGAAGAGCAGCTGCTGGGTGTCGAGCAATCCCGACGCATGGGAATAGAGCGTCGCGGCGATCTCCGCAGGGCTCCCAAGGTACACCTCGCAGCCCGGCTCCTCCTCGAGGGCGAACTCGCAGACGGTGCGGATGATGTTGTGCGGCCCCTTCACGCAGGCCCACTTGCGCTCCTCGTCGCGCGCCGCCTGCGGCCAGGTAGACTGGTCGGCGCGCTCGGGCAGCTCGCTCGTGTCGACGAGGACGCGGAACGCGGAGCCCAGACCGGGCGCGGAGGTCATGACGCAGGCCTCCTGCGTATTCTCGCGGATGGAGTAGAGCGCCATGCCGCGGCCGTGGACACCCCAGCGGTCCATCTTCATGGATTCGAGCTTCGAGGTCACGCGGGCGTCGAAGATCCGCTCATGCATATCGCGCGGGATGCCGCAGCCGTTATCAAGAAAGAGGAGGGTGCGCTGACCCCCCTCTTTCACGGTGGCGACATAGAGCGCCGTGGCATGTGCGTCGCGGGCGTTGCGCAGCATCTCGATCACGATGTCCTCGACATGCTGGATATCATGCTTTGCCTGCCTGCGCTCGGCCTCGGCCACGCGCAGGCGGACATAGCCCTCACCGAGGTTCTCCTCCACCCGGAGGTTCCCCTCGCCGGTCATCGAGGCGATGAACGAGATGAGATCGTCTTGCTCCGCCATAGGACGCTGCTACTTCGCGATATCGACGGCGCGGCTCTCGCGGATCACGACGACGCGCACCTGACCGGGGTATTCCATCTCTTCCTCGATCTGATGGGCGATGTCGTGCGCGAGCACGGTGGCCTCGGCGTCGGAGATCTTCTCGGGCTGCACCATGACGTGGACCTCGCGCCCCGCCTGCATGGCGAAGGTGCGCTCCACGCCCTCGTGGGCGTTCGCGATGGCCTCGAGCTGCTCGAGGCGCTTGACGTAGTTCTCGAAGGACTCGCGGCGCGCGCCGGGACGCGAGGCCGAGATGGCGTCGGCCGCCATGACGAGCATGTCGAGGACCGTGTTAGGCTCGACATCGGTGTGGTGCGCCTCGATGGCGTGGACAATCTCGGGCTTCTCGCCGTAGCGGCGGGCGAGGTCCGCGCCGATCACGGCATGCGGGCCGTCGACCTCATGGTCGATCGCCTTGCCGAGGTCGTGCAGGAGGCCAGCACGGCGGGCGGGCACGGGATCGAGCCCGAGCTCGGAGGCCATGATGCCGGCGAGCTCGGCGACCTCGACGGAGTGGTTGAGGACGTTCTGGCCGAACGAGGTGCGGTAGCGCAGGGCGCCGAGCGTCTTCACGAGCTCGGGATGCAGGTCATGGAAGCCGGTATCGAAGGCGGCCTGCTCGCCGGCCTCGCGCACGCGCTGCTGCACGAGCTCGGAGGCCTTCTTGTACATCTCCTCGATGCGGGCGGGATGGATGCGGCCGTCGGCGATGAGGTTCTCCAGGGCGACGCGGGCGGTCTCGCGGCGCACGGGATCGAAGCTCGAGAGCACGACGGTCTCGGGCGTGTCGTCGATGACGAGGTTCACGCCGGACACCTGCTCGAACGTGCGGATGTTGCGGCCCTCGCGACCGATGATGCGGCCCTTGAGGTCGTCCGAGGGGATGTGCACCGAGGTGACAGTGACCTCGGCGGTGTGATCCGCCGCGCAGCGCTGGATGGCCGTGGAGAGGATCCGCTGCGCCGTCTTCTGGCACTCGGCCTTCACGCGCTGCTCGGAGTCGCGGATGATCGTGGCGGCCTCGTGGGTCACCTCACCGCGCACCTTGTCGAGCAGCTCGCGATGAGCGTCGTCACGCGTGAGCTCGGAGATGCGCTCGAGCTCCTTGGTCTGCTTGCCGATGAGCTCGTCGAGCTCGCGGCTGCGCTTCTCGACCTGGCCCGCCTGGCTCGAGAGCTGGTGCTCGCGCTTGTCGAGGGCGTCGTTGCGACGGTCGAGCGACTCCTCGCGCTGCATGATGCGGTTCTCGAGGGTGCGGAGCTCGCGCTTGCGCTGCTTCTCCTCCGCCTCGGCCGCCTGCTTGTTCTGGATGATCTCTTCCTTTGCCTCGAGCAGCGCTTCCTTTTTGAGCGTCTCTGCCGTGCGCTGCGCATCGCCGATCATCTGGTCCGCCTCAAGGCGCGCCGACTCGATCTTCGAGTCGGCCTCGCGGAGGCTCCCGTTCTTCGCGTTGCGCATGGCGAGCACGGCAATGATGGCGCCCACCACGAGGCCGCCGATGATGCCGATAACGATCTCCATGCCAAACTCCTCTATACATTGCATTCATCATGATTGCGGGGCGCGTGTAGCGCCCCTGACATTTGCAAGGTCTGAACACCCAATATGAAGTTATGCTATCAACACGGCATCTCATCGAAGATGAGTGTGCATCGCAAGACAAATGACAAGTTCATCCTACGAATTTATGTAGAACCTGTCAATTGACGCGATCGGCGCGCGGGGCGTTTACGCAAGGATCACACGGCGCCTCACGCAGATTCCTCCTCATCGAGGCGTATGCGAACTGCCTGCGCGGCTATGCGATACGGGAACCCTTTGCCCATGAGATGGCGGACGAGCCGCTCGAAGGCATTCCGCTCGGGAACGGCTTTGCGCGCAAGCGCCGCGCAGGCCCGCTCGAGATCGTCTTCGGCCGAGAAGAAGCGATCGGGATACCCCGGGAGCATATGGGGGTCCGAGCCGCGCTGGCGAAGGTCTGCCTCGATCTTGAGCCTCCCCCACCCCCTGCGCAGGCGCTCCTCGATATAGGACACGAGGAAGCGCTCCTCATCGAGGAAGCGAAGCTCCTGGGCGCGCTCGAGGGCGTGATCGATCGCGGAGGCGCGAAAGCCCGCGTGGCGTAGCTTGCGCCGCGCCTCCTCCGCGCCGTAGTCGCGCCGACCGAGCATCTCGGTGAGGGCGGCAAGGCAGAGCTTGTTCTCGCGGGTCTCGAGCGCCTCCCGAGCCTCCCGATACGGACAGGGGGGCTCGGGGTGGTCGTGTTCAAAGCTTCTGGCGACGCGCGCGGGTACCCAGTGCACGCGCTGCTCGGGTTCGCGCCCCCCTTCACCTTCAAGATGAAAGATCACCTGGGCGCGTGGACGACCCCTACCGCTCGACGCGGCCGCTGCTATCTCGCGGCGATCGGGGAAATGGAACGCGATGTCCGAGACGGGCTGTTCCATGTCTAACAGGCTCAGCTACGCGCGGACGCGGTATCGGCCGCGTCAATGTCCTCGTCGACGATCACGGCATCCCCCGTGGACTCGTCGGAAAAGTCGAGGCCGCATGCGATGCGCACCTTGTGCTCGATCTCGTCGCTCAGCTCGGGATGGATCTTGAGGAATTCCTTCGCCGCCTCGCGGCCCTGGCCCAAGCGCTCCGAATCGTACGTATACCAGGCACCGGACTTCGTGACGATACCGTAGTCCACGCCCATGTCCAGAATCGAGCCCTCCTTCGAGATGCCCGTGCCGTACATGATGTCGAACTCAGCGGTCTTGAACGGCGCCGCGACCTTGTTCTTGACGACTTTGCAGCGCACGCGGTTGCCGACGATGTCATCCTTGACCTTGATGCTCTCGATGCGGCGGATCTCGATGCGGACCGACGAGAAGAACTTGAGCGCGCGGCCGCCCGTCGTGGTCTCGGGGTTGCCGAACATGACGCCGATCTTCTCGCGCAGCTGGTTGATGAAGATGCAGGTGGTGTTCGACTTCGCGAGCGAGCCCGCGAGCTTGCGGAGCGCCTGGCTCATGAGGCGCGCCTGCAGGCCGACGGAGGAATCGCCGATCTCGCCCTCGATCTCGGCGCGCGGGACGAGCGCGGCGACGGAGTCGATCACGACGGCATCGATGGCACCGGAGCGCACGAGCATGTCGCAGATCTCGAGCGCCTGCTCGCCCGTATCGGGCTGAGAGATGAGCACCTCGTCGATGTCGACGCCGATGCGCGCGGCGTAGGCGGGGTCGAGCGCGTGCTCTGCGTCGATGAACGCCACGACGCCGCCCGCAGCCTGGGCCTCGGCAAGGATCTCAAGCGAGAGCGTGGTCTTGCCCGAGGACTCGGGGCCGTAGATCTCGATGATGCGCCCGCGCGGGACGCCGCCGATGCCGAGCGCGGCATCGAGGGAGAGCGCGCCGGTGGGGATGGCCTCGATCTCCATCTCCGGGCCGCCGTCACCGAACCGCATGATGGACCCGGTGCCGAACTTCTTCTCGATCTCCGCCTTCGTGGCGTCGATCATCTTATCGCGCTCCTCGCCATAGGTGCGTTCGTGGATGGTTTTGACCGGGCCTGAGCTCTTCGCCATGGAATCCTCCTCTTAGGTTGCCGCTGCCATCATACGCGAACAGCTGTTCGCCGTCAAGCGGATTACGTGCATCATACACAGGCGACCTGACAGGAACCTGGCACAAGCCTTGCACCAACCTTGCCCGAACCTTGCACGGGGCTGGCACACCGGCACGATCCTGGGCAAACGGAGCCTTATCGCGTCAAGGAACCCATACCAGTGCGAACCACCCGGGCGAAATCTCCAGCGCAAGCACATCATGCACGGCAGGCGAGGCCGACAAGAGGCCGAAGCGCTCCCCGATGCGCACGCAAAACAGCGACCGCCTTATCCGATCGCGTCGAGCAGCAACTCGAGCGCGTGGCAGCACGCGGCGCGGCGCACATCCTGGCGACCGCCCTCGAAGCACCGGCGGTCGGTGCGCACCCCGTCGGGCGTCGCGAGGCCGAAGTACACGGTGCCCACCGGATCGTCCGCGGTACCGCCGTCCGGCCCCGCATAGCCCGTCGTGCTCACCGCGCACGTCACCTTGAAGCGCTCGCGCGCACCCTGCGCCATCTCGGCGGCGCACACATCCGACACGGCGGTGAACCGCTCGAGCGTCTCGGTGGCAACGCCGATGAGCTCGTGCTTCACCTCGTCGACGTAGGTCACGGCCCCGCCACGCAGCACCGACGACGCACCGGGGATGTCGGCGATGGTCGAGGCCACCATGCCCGCGGTGCACGATTCCGCCGTGGCGACGGTCACCCCGCGCGCCGTGCAGCGCTCGACGAGCTCGCGCGCACGCTCCTCTGCCCTGGCTTCAAGATCGGACATGTGCGCCCCTTTACGAGAAGATGACGTCCCGGCCGTTCCAGAAATACTGGATACCGGAGACGACCGTCAGAACCACCGCGACGACCATGAGCACCTGCGCCGCGATGAGGATCCATGCCGCGACGTACACCCCGCCCGAGGCGGCGAACGCGATCGCCAGGAAGTAGCCGCACAGCGACACCATGGTCACCGCGGTCTTCCATTTTCCGAGCGTGTCCGCGGCGATGACGATGCCCTTGGCGCCCGCCACCATGCGCAGCGCGCTCACGAGGAACTCGCGGAGCAGGATGATGAACACGAACCACACGCTCACCAAGCCCTGCTCGAGCAGGACGAGGAGCGCCGAGAAGACGAGGAGCTTGTCGGCGATGGGGTCGAGGAACTTGCCGAAATCCGTGATCTGGCCGCGCGAGCGGGCGAGGTACCCGTCGAGCTTATCGGTCAAGCTCAAGAGCACGTAGAGCGCGAACGCGGCGATCGCGGGCGCCTGCAGGTACACGGCGCCCGCCTGCACGCAGGAGAGCTTCGCGAGCACCATGAACACCGGGATGAACGCGATGCGCACGCAGGTGACGATGTTCGCCGGCGTCCAGATGCCCGCTTGGTCCGCCTGCGGCGCGGTGGTCTTCGATTCCATGTTCCCCTCGCTATCCCACCACGTGCCCGACGAGCTCGTAGCAGAAACTGTCTGTGAATTCGACCTCTACGATATCACCAACGGTCGCCTCGGTCGCATCGAGATGGACGGCGCCGTCCGAATCGGGCGCCTGGAACCAGGCATGGCCGATGAGCTCGACGCCCTCGTCGGTCTCCTCGATGCCGTCGACGATCACCTCGGCGCGCTCGCCAACGTGCGCGGCGGTCGCGGCGAAACCAAGGGCCTCGGCGAGGTCCTGGGCGGCCTGGGTGCGCTCGAGCTTCTCGTCATCGTCGAGCTGCCCGTCCATCTTCGCCGCGCGCGTGCCGTCCTCTGGCGAGAACGCGAAGACGCTCGTGTAGTCGAAGCCGTTGCGATCCATGAAGGCGAGCATGCGCTCATGCTCCTCGAAGGTCTCACCCGGGAAGCCCACGAGGTAGGTCGTGCGCAGGATCATGCCGGGGATCTCACGGCGCAGGCGCGCGAAGAGCGCGTCGAGCTCCTCCTCCGACCCGGTGCGGTTCATGGCCTTGAGCACGCGGGCCGAGCAGTGCTGCACGGGGATGTCGATATAGGGGACGACCTCGGGCGTGTCTCGGATCGCGGCGATGAGCTCGTCGGTCATGCCCTCGGGCTGCAGGTACAGCACGCGCACCCAGACGCGCTCGGGGCGCACCGCCTCCGCGACGGCGACGAGCAGCTGCGCGAGCGTGCGCGGACCGGCGACGTCTTCGGCGAAGTCCTCGCCCCAGATGCCCGTGTCCTGGCCGATGAGCACGATCTCGCGGACGCCCTCCCCCACCAGGTCGACTACCTCGGAGCGAATGTCCTCCCAAGCGCGGCTGCGATACCGGCCGCGGATGTAGGGGATCGCACAGAAGCTGCAGAAGCGGTCGCAGCCGTCGGAGATCTTCACGTAGGCCACGGAGCCCTCGACCGTGCGCTTCACATCCGGCACGAAAGGCGGCGTGGCGCGCTCGACGCCGAGGACGCCGTCCACGACCGAGACGATCGCGTCCTCCTCGTCGGTCTTGACGAAGGCTGCCACCTCGGGCAGCTCGGGCGGGAGGTCGTCGCCGTAACGGGAGGGGACGCACCCGCACATCACGATGGGCAGGGAGCGTACGCCGTCGGCGGACTCCTCGGCGAGCGCGAGCGTGGCCTCGATGCTCTCCTCCGTCGCCGAGGCGAGGAAGGAGCAGGTGTTCACGAGCGCGATGTCCGCATCACCGGGGTCGAACGCCTCCTCGTAGCCAGCCGAGCGGAGAAGCGACCGCATGCGGTCGGTGTCCACCTCGTTCTTCGCGCACCCGAGCGTGACGTAGTACACCGCGCCGAGCGCATCGCGCATCTCTTCTGCCATGGTCTCCATCCTCATCTTCGCCCGCACCGGGCGCAAGGCTCGCTATCGGTAGTTCGTGAACTGCAGCGGCTGGCCGTAGTCCTGGTCGCGCAAGAAGCCGATGACCTCCTGCAGGGTGTCCTTCGAGGCGGACGTCACGCGCAGCTTGTCGGACTCGATCGTGATCTTGCACTTGAGCTTGAGCGCCTTGACGTCGCGGTTGATCTTCTTGGCCGTCTCCTGGTCGATGCCGTCGATGATGCGACCCACCACGCGGACGCTCCCGCCGGACGCGGCCTGGGGCGCATCCCAGCGGACAGCCTTGATGTCGATACCGCGCTTGATGAGCTTCGAGTTGAGCACATCGGTGATCTGCTTCGAGACGAAGTCGGCGGGCGCCACGATGGTGATGGTGCGGTCGCCCTTGGACAGGTCGATGGTGGAGCCGGAATCCTTCAGGTCGTAGCGCTGCGAGATCTCGCGCGCGGTCTGCTGGTAGGCGTTGTCGACCTCCTGCATGTCAACCTGCGAGACGACGTCGAAGCTCGATTCCTTGGCCATGGGTACCTCCTAGGTCTGGGTATGCGGGTCGTTATGCTGCGGCGGACGCGGCGTCCTCATCCGTGGCGGCGGACGCGTCGCTTGCGGGCGTGGCGGGCTGCGGGGCGGTGATCGTGACCTTGGCGACGCCGGCCGTCTTCGTGTCCCAGCCCACGGTCTCGCCGTTCTCGGTCACGCTCACATCGGCCGGGCTGCTCACCGTGATCTCGATGGATTCCTCCACCGTGTATTCCTTCTCGAAGGGGCCGATTACGTTGTCCGCGAAGACGGAGACGCCGTCGAGCTTGATCTCGACCCACGAGGTGCCGCCGTCGGCCACGCTCACGCCCACGACCGTCTCATCGGGGACGGCGGGCGTGGTCGCGGTCGTCGCCGGGCTCGTGGCGGCGTTCGTCGTCGCGGCCGTGGCATCGTCGTCCGCTCCCGTCGGCGCCTGCTGGGTCGTGACCGTCGTGGTGGCCGGCTCGTCGGAGTCGGTCGAGGACGCCGGCGCGCACCCGCGCAACAGCAGCAGGGCGATCACGATGAGAAGCAGGATGATGATGACGAGGCCGACGATGAGGACGCGGGGGTCGGTGCCACCGTTCCTGCCGGACGGCGCTCCGCCGCGGCGACGCGGGTCTCGGGGCGGCACGCGACCCGATCCTGCCGGACGCCCGCCGCGCGGCGGGAGCGAGCCCGTGCGACCGGCAGGGCTTCCCCCACGTACGGGGTACCTGCCGCCCTGCGGGGCGCGCCCGGTACCGCCCGGGGTGGAGCGCCGGCTCGAGGCGGCCGCGCCGCTGCCGGCACCGCGCAGGCGCGTCGCGCCCGACGGGCGCTGGTGGTAGGGGTTGTTCTGGACGCGGATGGGCTCATGGCCCGACTGCGACTCGGAGACGTACCCGGCCTGCGGTGGACGCTGGGCGTAGCGCGAGCCGCCGTTGATGGCCATGAAGCGGCCCGTGGGGTTCTCAGACCGCGGGCTCACGAAGCCGGCGGCGTCCTGCAGCCGGCCGCCGGCGTGCGAGGTGGCACGCTCGTAGGCGTCGAGCTCCTCGAAATAGGCGGTCATGACCGTGCGCGGATTCAGGCCCAGGTAGCGCGCGTAGCTCGAGATCATGCCCTGCGCGTAGCCGCGCGGGGGCATGGCGGAGAAGTTCCCCTGCTCGAAGTACTCGATGATCTGCGGACGGATCTTGATGGTCGTCGCGACCTGGTGGATGGAGAGCCCGAGCTGCCGACGGCGCTCGAGCAGCATATCGCCGAAGCGTGCGGACATCAGAAACCTCCCAACCCATCGTCTGCGGACATACGCGCCTCAACTTCCTCGAGCTCGGCGAGACCCTGCTCATCGAGGAGCACCTCACGGGGCTTCGACCCGTCCGGAGGCCCCACGATGCCCTTCTCCTCGAGCATGTCCATGATGCGGCCGGCGCGGGCGTAGCCCACCTTGAGGCGGCGCTGCAAGCTCGAGGTGGAACCGAGTCCCGATTCCACGACGAGGTGCGCGGCCTCCCAGATGAGCGGGTCGTCGGCCGAGACGCCTCCCCCGCCGCCGGCGCCCTGCATCGCGGCGGGCGCGACCGCGGAGAGGATCTCCTCATGGTATTCGGCGGGCGACTGCTCCTTCACGAACTCGACGACGCTGAAAATCTCCTCGTCCGAGACGTAGCAGCCCTGGATGCGCTTGGGCTTGCCCCAATCCACGCGGGAGAAGAGCATGTCGCCCTGGCCGATGAGCTTCTCGGCGCCCGTCTGGTCGAGGATGACGCGCGAATCGATGCCCGTCGCCACGGTGAGGCCGATGCGGTTCGTGATGTTCGCTTTGATGAGGCCGGTGACGACGTTCGAGCTCGGGCGCTGCGTGGCGACGATCATGTGGATGCCCGCCGCGCGGCCGAGCTGGGCGATGCGCACGATGGAGGCCTCGACGTCCTTGCCCGCGACCATCATGAGGTCGGAGAGCTCGTCGATGACGATCACGAGGTAGGGCAGCTTCTGCGGCGGGTTGTCGTACTTCTCGAACTCGCCGGCCGCCTGCTTCTCGTTGAAGGTCGAGATCTTGCGCACGCCCACGCGCTCGAACACCTTGAGGCGGCGCTCCATCTCCGAGACAGCCCACTGCAGGGCGCTCGCAGCCTGCTTGGGCTCCGTGACGACCGGCACGTAGAGGTGCGGCAGGCCGTCGTAGGGCGCGAACTCGACGCGCTTGGGGTCGACCATGATGAGGCGGACGTCTTCCGGGAAGGTGCGCATGAGCAGGCTCATGAGGATCGAGGAGATGACGACCGACTTACCCGAGCCCGTCGTGCCGGCGATGAGCAGGTGCGGCATCTTGGCGAGGTCGGCGACCATGGGCTGGCCCTCGGAATCGCGGCCGAGCGCGAACTCGAGGGGACCGCCCGTCACATAGGGCAGGATATCGCCGAAGGCGACGGTCTGGCGCGTGCGGTTGGGGATCTCGATGCCCACGTGCGTGGTGCCGGGGATGGGCGCGAAGATGCGCACGGAATCCGTGGCGAGCGAGAGCGCGATGTCGTCCTCGAGGCTCGCGATGCGGCTCACGCGCTCGCCCTCGCCGGGCTGGACCTTGAACGTCGTGACCGTGGGACCGGAGATCCAGCCGACCACGCGGGAATGGAGGCCGAACTCCTGGAGCGTCGACTGGAGGGACTCGGCCGTCTGCTGGAGCTCCTTGCTCGAGGACGCACCGGCCTTGGCCTGGGGGCTGTGGCGGAGCATGGAGACGGGCGGGAGCAGCCGCTCGGAGCCGTCCCCAGCGGAAGCGGCGGCTGCAGCGGTGCCCGAGCGCGGCGCGGGCTTCGGCGTCTCGCGCGGCTGCGTCGCAGCGGTTTCGGAAGCCTCCGCCGCGGCCTCGGCAGCCTCGGGCGCATCCGCGCGCTCGGAACGGGGATGGCGCAGGAACTCCGGGATGACGAGTGCGGGCTCGGCGACCTGGTCGGGTTCGGATGCGGGCGCGACCCGCTCCCCTGCCCCAGGCAACTCTTCCTGCACGGCGTCGGAGCCCGTCGCGGCAGCCTTCGCGCCGTCGACGTAGCGGTCCTCGATGGGGATGAGCGTCGTCGCGGCGCGCTCGGCCTCGAGCTGGCTCGAGAGGTCGACGAAGGGATCCTCGTCCACCTCGTCAGGATCCTGCTCGAGCAGGGTCGTCTTCGCGCGGTCGCCCAGGTAGCTCGTCTCCATGGTGCCGTCCGCATCGAAGAGCTCCTGCTGGCGCGGCTCGCGCGGCCGCCGCTGCGGGGCGCGCGGCATGAGCGCGGAGTCGTCGCCCCAGGGGCTCTCGTTCACCTCGACGTGCCGGCGCTCGCGGAGGCGCTCGGCACCGTCGCGCAGCGCCCCGACGAGGCGGGAGACGGAGAAACCGATGAGGATCGCGCCCGCGATGCCGATGCCCACGAGCAGGACGCCCGCGATGGGCTTGCCGAAGGCGCCGGCGAGCGTCGAGGCGATCGCGAAGCCCACGTACCCGCCGGTCGCGGCGAGCTCGGGCTCGCCCACGGTGACGCCGAGCACCATGTGCTCAGGAGTCCCCACGAGCGCGATGAGGGCGATCGCGGCGAGGAAGATGATAAGCGCGCCGGCGCAGGTGCGCGCCGTGAGCACGCCCTCGCCGCGGACGAAGAGCAGGGCGGCCACGAGCAGGAGCGCGACCGGCAGGACGTACGCCCCGAGCCCGAAGCCCAGGTGGTAGAAGCCCGCGAGTGCTGCGGTGATGGGCGCCGTCGCGGGCGCCACGACCGCGATGAGCGAGCACACCGCGAAGACGGCAAGCGCCACCCCCGCGATGTCACGGCCCGAGCCACCGGCGAGCAGCGGCTCGGGCGCGCGCTGCGCCGGGGCACCCGCGCGCAGCTGGGACGAGCCCTTCTTCTGCTTCGCGGACGCCGGGCGCCCGGAGGCGCGCCCCTTCGCGTTTTTCGCTGTCCCCTGCCGTGCCGCCACGCTAGACCTCCATGACGACCGGGATGATCATGGGACGGGTGCGCGTGCGATTCCAGATGAAGTTCGACAGCGCATCGCGCACGACCTTGCGGAGCGCGCCGGTGCTGCTGCTCGTGAAGTCGAACGAGCCCTTGTCCACGGCCTTGCGGATGGCATCCTCGGCGTCCGCGCCGAACTCCTCGTCGATGGAGAACGAGACGCCGCGCGTGGAGAAGTCGATGGCGTCGATGCGCTTCTTCTTCATCGAGACGACGGCGACGACCGTCACCATGCCGTCGTTCGCGAGCTTCTGGCGGTCGCGCAGCACGATGGGGTCGGTGTCGCCGATGCGCAGGCCGTCGACGTAGACGATGCCGCTCTCGACCGTGGGACCCACCTTCACGACGCCGCCGCGCACCTCGAGGGTGTCGCCGTTGTCGAGCACGAAGATGTGGTCCTCGGGGATGCCGACCTTGCGGGCGAGCTTGGCGTGCGCGCGCAGGTGCACGGCCTCGCCGTGGACGGGCATGAAGTAGGTGGGCTTGGCCATGGTGAGCATGAGCTTGAGCTCCTCCTGGCTGCCATGGCCGGAGACGTGCACGAGCTTCGTCGACTTGTCCACGACGGTGCAGCCGAGCTTCGCCAGGCTGTTGATGACCTGCTGGACGGCCTTCTCGTTGCCGGGGACGGGCGTGGCGGAGATGATGACCGTGTCGCCCGAATGGATCGAGAGCGTCTTGTGCTCGCCGTTGGCCATGCGCGACAGCGCGGAGAGCGGCTCGCCCTGGGAACCCGTGCACATGACGACGATCTGGTCGTCCGGAATGCCGTTCACGTCGTAGGCGTCGATGATGTCCGACTCGTCGATCGTGAGGTAGCCGAGCTCGCGCGCGACGCGCGTGTTCGTGAGCATGGAGCGGCCCGTCACGACGATCTTGCGGCCGCTCGCCTTCGCGGCGTTGCAGATCTGCTGGAGGCGATGGATGTGGCTCGAGAACGAGGCGACGAACACGCGGCCGGGCGCGTTCTTGATGACCTCGTTGAGCGTGGGGCCCACCTCGGCCTCGGACTTGGTGAAGCCCGGGACGGTCGCGTTCGTGGAGTCAGAGAGCAGAAGGTCGACGCCCTGCTTGGCGAAGCGCGAGATGGCGGCGTAGTCGGGCGTGACGCCGTCGATGGGCGTCTGGTCGAGCTTGAAGTCGCCCGTGTGCATGACGGTGCCCTGCGGCGACTTGATGTAGACGCCGAGCGCGCCGGGGATGGAGTGCGTCATCGAGAAGAAATCGACCGAGATGCACCCGAGGTTGATGTGCGAGCCGCTCTTGACCTCGCGGAACTTCGGCGAGCGGATGCGGAACTCGGCGAGCTTGCCCTCGATGAAGCCCAGGGTGAGCTTGCTCGAAAAGATGGGCACCTTGTTGTTAAGGTCCTGCAGCAGGTACGGCAGGGCACCCGTGTGGTCCTCGTGGCCGTGCGTGACGATGATGCCGCGGAGCTTGTCCTCGTTCTCGAGAACGTAGGTGTAATCGGGCAGCACGAGGTCGATGCCGGGCTGCGAGTCGTCCGGGAACATGAGGCCGGCATCGATGAGCACCATGTCCTGGCCGCACTCGACGACGGTCATGTTCTTGCCGATGCCGTCGAGGCCACCGAGCGGGATGATGCGAAGCGGCGGGTTCTTCTTTGCCATGGGTATGTTGCGTTCCTTTCGTTTCGGATTCTGCTATGAGACGCGCTGGGCGCGAAAACGTACACCTTCGTCATGCGATGCGCATGAGCATACAGAGTACATTGTACGCATACTTTCGCCGCGGTATGCAGCGACCGGCCCACCCACAGGAATAGCGCAAGCATGCATGGCGATAACGAAACCCAGGCACGCCCCGGATACGGGGAGCACCTGGGTTGCTCAGGAATAGTTGGATCGGAGCATCCGACAGCTCGGCTTTTGCAGCTCTCGCCTATAGATTAGCCCTCGTGGTGACGGCGCGGGGCGCGGCCGCGGCCGTTGTCACCGGGACGACGACGCGGGCGCTCGCTGCGGTCGCGGCTCTCGCGGCGCGGACGGCCCTCGCCGGAGCCGTGGCCGGAGCCCTCGGGCGCCTTCGGCTTGTCGAGGCGGTCGAGCTTCACCTTGCCGCCGTCCTCGATCTCGATGACCTTGACGGTGACGGTGTCGCCCACGTTGAGGACGTCCTCGACCTTGTCGACGCGGCCCTCGGCAACGCGCGAGATGTGCAGGAGCCCGTCCTTGTTCCCGAAGAGGCGCACGAACGCGCCGAAGGGCTGGATGGTGACGACGGGGCCGGTGTAGACCTCGCCGACCTCCGGCTCGCGGACGATCTCCTTGATACGGGCGATGGCCAGGTCGGCCGCCTCGCCCACGCCGCCCACGGTGACGGTGCCGTCCTGCTCGACGTTGATGGTGGAGCCGGTCTCGTCCTGGATGGCGCGGATGGTGTCGCCGCCCTTGCCGATGATCTCGCGGATCTTATCCACGGGCACGCTGATCGTCTCGATGCGCGGGGCGCTCGAGCGCAGGCTCTCGCGCGGGCCGGGGATGACGTCGAGCATCTTGCCCAGGATGAAGGCGCGACCCTCCTTGGCCTGCTGGAGCGCCTGGGCGAGGATCTCGAAGGTGAGGCCAGTGGCCTTGTTGTCCATCTGCAGCGCCGTGATGCCGCGCTCGGTGCCCGTCACCTTGAAGTCCATGTCGCCGAGGAAGTCCTCGATGCCCTGGATGTCGGAGAGCACGACGGTCTTGCCCTCCTCCTGGATGAGGCCCATGGCGATGCCGGAGACGGGGCGCTTGAGGGGCACGCCGCCATCCATGAGCGCAAGGCAGCTCGCGCAGGTGGACGCCATGGACGAGGAGCCGTTCGACTCCATGACCTCGGAGACCACGCGGATGGCGTAGGGGAACTCGGTCTCATCGGGCAGCACGGGGAGCAGGGCGCGCTCCGCGAGGTTACCGTGGCCGATCTCGCGGCGCTTGGGCGCGCCGATGCGGCCGGTCTCGCCCGTGCAGAAGGGCGGGAAGTTGTACTGGTGCATGTAGCGCTTGCCCTCGACGGGCTCGATGGTGTCGAGGCGCTGCCCCTCGCTCAGCATGCCGAGCGAGAGCACGGAGAGCACCTGGGTCTGGCCGCGCTGGAAGAGGCCGGAGCCGTGCACGAGCGGCAGGTAGGCGTCCTTCACCATGATGGGTCGGATCTCGTCGGCCGCGCGGCCGTCCACGCGCTCGCCCGTCTCGACGACCATGGTGCGCATGGCCTTCTTCTCGAGCTTCTTGAGGTTCACCGGGATCTCGCGCTCCCACATGAGCTGCTCTTCCTCGGTGAACTCGGCGCGTATGCGCTCCTTGAGCTCCTCGACGTGCGCGATGCGGGAGAGCTTGTCGGCGTCCGAGAGGGCGGCGTACATCTCGTCGTAGTGGGCGAAGATGCGCTCCTCCACCTCGGGCACGGGCTCATCGAGGATGTACTCCTTGGGCACGATGGGGCCGTTGACGCGCTCCCACTCCTCGACGAAGGCGAGCTGCGCGTCGCAGAAGGCGCCGATGGCCTCCTGGCCGAACTGCATGGCGGCGAGCATGTCGTCCTCGGTGACCTCCTCGGCGCCCGCCTCCACCATGGAGATGAAGTCGCGCGTGCCGGCGAGCTCGAGGTCGAGGTCGGAGTTCTCGCGCTCCTCATAGGTGGGATTCACGATGAACGCGCCGGTCTCCTTGTCGCGGCCGATGCGCACGCAGGCGAGCGGCCCCTCGAAGGGCACGCCGCCGAGCGTGAGGGCGAGCGAGGCGCCCATGGTGCAGATGACGTCGATGGGGTTCACCTGGTCGGCCACGAGCGAGGTCGCCACGATCTGGACCTCGTTGCGGAAGCCCTCGGGGAAGCTCGGGCGGATGGGGCGGTCGATCATGCGCGCGGTGAGCGTGGCCTTCTCGGTGGGACGGCCCTCGCGCTTGAGGTAGCCGCCGGGGATGCGGCCGGCCGCGTAGAGCTTCTCGTTGAAGTCGACCGTGAGCGGGAAGAAGTCGTAGTTCTTGCGCTCCTTCGAGACCACGACGGTCACGAGCGCGGTGGTGTCGCCCTGCTTGACGAGGGTGGCGCCGGTGGCCTGCTTGGCCAGCTCGCCGGCCTCGAGTGTATAGGTCTTGCCGTAGAGTTCGAATGTTTTGCTAACGAGTGACATGGTTCTCCTTTGTCCCCGCGCGCCCCGTTGCGCGCGGTATCCTCTTTCGTCAACCTTCACAAACGTGGCCACGATAGCACAAAAGCGCATGAGACGGCACGGCGGAGCAGCGGATTCGCGGAGAAGCCACAGGTTGGGCGCATATGGCGCGGACGGGCGGCGCTGCGCATGAAAAAGGGCGCCGCATGCGCGACGCCCCGATGCCGGCACTATGCCTAAAGCGCGAATCTCTATTGAATGTTGTCGCGGATGCCGAGCTTGGCGATGAGCTCACGGTACTCGACGATGTCGTTCTTCTTGATGTAGGAGAGCAGACGACGGCGACGGCCGACGATCATGAGCAGGCCGCGACGGGTGTGGAAGTCCTTCGGGTGGGTCTTCATGTGCTCGGTGAGCTCGCGGATGCGCTCGGTGGCGATGGCGACCTGAACCTTCGGGTTGCCGGTATCCTGCGCGTTCTTGCCGAACTCGGCGGTGAGCTCAGCCTTGCGCTCCTTGGAGATGGTCATGGGAACACCTTTCTCTCGTGCCGGGATCCCCCGGCCCATGCGCCCGTCACTGGGAAGCCGCCGGTGCAGCGCGCCTCCAAGTGCGGGTAACTAACAGGCGTATAGTAGCACAAACGTCCATCGTCCGCGCAACCCGCACAAAATGATAAAAACCAAACAGGCTGGAATTTATCATTCCGCGACGCGGAGGATGCGGTAGACCGTGGGCTCGCTCACCCCCGTGAGCCGGCTGATGTCCTTGACCGAAAGGCCGTGCCGCCTGAGCGCGCGGATGCAGCGGTCACGCTCGGCTTTCGGCAGCGCCTTGGCATCGGAGGCGGACGCGCAACCGAAGGGCTCGACGACGGCCCGCGCGATCGCGACGACGTCATCGAGCGAGACGTCGTCGGGGTCGTCGAAGCGCAGGTTCTTGCCCGGGATGCGCTGCGCATGGAACTCCCTGAACCCCGCGACCCCGTCAAGCAGCTCGAGCACCGCGGAGACGGAGACCGGGACGGCGCCCGCATCCTCGAGGCCGATATAGCTCCGGTAGCTGCTCCACGGGTAGGTGTCGGGCGCGCCCACGCCCGCTGCCACGGGGTTCAGGTGGACGTAGCGAACCGCGGCCAGCAGGTAGGCGTCGTCCTCGATGGCCTGGCTCTTGAAGCGCGTCTCGAACACGTGGCCGGACCTGCCGTAGCGCTTGTTGAAGTAATGCGCGTAGGAGCTCGCCAGGCGCTGCATCTCGCCGCTCAGCGCATCACCGGCGTCCTCGAGGACGAGGTGCACGTGATTGCTCATCAAGCACCAGGCCATGATCGCGACATCGTGCTCGGGAAGCCGGGCGAGATAGGTGAGGAAGCGGCGGCGGTCCCCATCATCCTCGAAGATGATCTGCTTACCGTTCCCCCGCAGCGTGACGTGGTAGCAACCAGATTCCGCGCGCCGTCTGACCCCCGTCGTCATGGCCGCCTCCTCAAAAATGATAAAAACCAGCCTGTCTGGATTTTATCATCAGACGCCGAGGAGGAACTCGAGGCCCCGGAGGCGCGCATCGAGATGGGTCGCCGCCCAGCCGTGGGCGAAGGCGAGCAAGAGCGCCGCGGTCGGGGCATCGACCGCGGCCGCGGCGAGCTCGTCGAAGCGGAGCGCCATGAGCGCGCGGAACCACCCCACGAGCGCCGCATCGACCGCCTCCGCGCCCGGCACGCTCGCGGCGCAGGACGCGCATATGAGGCCGCCCGCCTGCGCGGAGAAATACGAGACCTCCTCGTCGCCGCAGAGCACGCAGGCCGAGAAATCGGGTCGGTAGCCCAGGTGCGCGAGGAGCTTGAACGCGTACGCCGCGACCACGAGGTCGAGGTGCGCCCCGTCGAGCGCTCCTGCCGCGCCGCCGAGCACGGCGAGGGCGCGCTCGGTTATGGGGAACACGAACGGGTCCTCGGCATCCTCGAAGCTGCACGCGCGGGCGATGTCGGCGACGGCCGCGGCGGCGGAGAGCAGCTCGAGGTCGGGGGACGCGCCGAGCGGGGCGGTGTCGAGCGTGGCCTCGGCGATGACGTCGAGCGAGCGGCCGCGCGCGAGGAGCACGTCGACGGTGCATCCCACCTCGCAGCGCGCCGCGAGCCGGCTCCCGGGCTTGCGCGCGCCCTTCCCCACCGCGCGGATCTGGCGGCCGTTCTCGGCGAGCAGGGTGTAGATGAGGTCTGTCTCGCGCAGCTTCGTCTTATCGAGCACGAGCGCGCGCTCGCGGTATGTCCTCCCGCCCGCCATGGCAAGCCCCGCGCGCGGCGCTACTCGTCGGCCGCGTAGCCGAGGCGGCGGATCTCGCGCACGTCCTCGCGCCAATGGCTCTTCACGCGCACATCGAGCTCGAGGAAGACCTTGCACCCGAAGATGGCCTCGAGGTTGCGGCGGGCATCGATGCCCACGTGCTTGATCATCTCGCCGCGCTTGCCGATGATGATGCCCTTCTGGCCCTCGCGCTCGACGTAGATCGTGGCATGGATGACGAGCGTGCCGCGGCGGCGCTCCATGGAATCGCACAGGACGCCGATAGAATGGGGGACCTCCTCGCGCGTGCGCAGCAGAAGCGCCTCGCGCACGAACTCCGCGACGATCATCTCGTCCGACGCGTCGGTGGAGACGCCGTCCGGGAACCACTGCGGCCCATCGGGCAGGTAGCTCGAGACGAGCGAGATGAAACCCTCGACGTTGAAGCCCCGCGCCGCCGAGACCACGATCTCGTCATCGAAGTCGCAGAGCGCCCGCGCGGCCTCGAGCTGCTCGTTCACCATCTCGGACGAGGCGAGGTCGGCCTTCGTGAGCACGAGGATGCGCTTCGCGGACGCCTTCGCCACGCGCTCGGCCACCCACGCGTCGCCGCGACCGATGGGCTTCGAGACGTCGACGAGGAAGCACAGCACGTCGACGTCCTTGAACTCGGCGAGCGCGCTCTTGTTGAGCTCGCTTCCGAGCGAGTCCTGCGGCTTGTGCAAACCCGGCGTGTCGACGAAGACGATCTGCACCCCCTCGCGGCGCACGACGCCGAGCATGCGCCGGCGCGTGGTCTGAGCGACCGGCGAGGTGATGGCGACCTTCGTGCCCATGCACGCGTTCATGAGGGTCGACTTCCCGGCGTTCGGCCGCCCCACGAGGGCGACGAACCCGCTGCGGAAGCCGGGCTCACCCGCCGGACGCGCGTCCTCGGCCTGCGCGGCATCGTCTGCCATCGCGTCGAGCTCGTCGTCGGACATGCCCTCGAAGGGATCGAATTCCTGCATCTCGTCTGTCATATCGAGCCTTTCGCCGAAGGGATGCGGCGGCTGCGCAAGCAACCGATCCGCCTGGTTTCTATCATTCAGTAGAGTGCGATCGCGCGGGCGAACACGATGACGCCAACGACAGCCGCCGTGATGGAGAGCGTGAACACGCTCGCGGCGGCGATATCCTTCGCGCGCTTCGCGAGCGGGTGCAGCTCCTGCGTGGCGAGGTCGACGATGGCCTCGATGGCGGTGTTCACGAGCTCGGCGAAGATGACGAGCCCGATGCAGAGCACCACGAGCACCCATGAGAGCGCGTCGATCCTGAGCACGACGCCGGCGACGACCGCCGCCGCGCCCACGCACAGCTGCACCTTGATGTTGCGCTCCGTGGTGACCGCGGTGACAAAGCCCTCGAGGGCGTACCCGAACGAGCGCACGAACGTCGGGTGGTCGCGGTTGGAACCGGGAATCATGCGCGCCTCCTCGCATCATCGTCGCGATGCCGCGTCACCGGGCCGATCTCGACGGCGTCGGGGTCGTCGCCCCGCGCGGTGGCGAGCGCGCGCAGCACGGCGAGCTCGCGGCGCTCCATCTCGACGGCATCGTCCTCCTCCATATGGTCATACCCAAGAAGGTGGAGCAAACCGTGCACGAGCATGAGCCGGCACTCCTCGGCGGGGGTGGAACCGAAGTCGGGCGCCTGCGCGGCGATGACGCCCGGCGCGAGCACGATGTCGCCGAGCTCGATGACCGCGTCTTCATCCGCGGGCGCGCCCCATACGGCATCGTCGTCCGCATCCGCCGCGCCATCGAGGTCGCAGCCGAAGGAGAGCACGTCCGTGGGCGCGTCGATGCCGCGCCAGGTGCGGTTGAGCGCGCGCATCTCCGCGTCGTCGACGTAGGTCACCGACACCTCGGCCGCGCCCGCGATGCCCTCCTCGTCGAGCACGGCCGCGAGCGCCTGCTCGAACTCCTCCTCGGCGAGCAAGAGCGGCAGCCCCGCATCGTTCGACAGCAAGACGCCCATCAGCGCTCCTTCCGTCCGCGCGTGCCGCCGCGCTTGGAGGCCCGCTCCTCCTGAGCCTGGTCGAAGGCGTCGTACGCCTCGACGATCCGCCCCACGAGCGCATGGCGCACCACGTCGGAGCGGTCGAGGTGGATGAACGCGACGTCGTCCACGCCCGCCAGGATCTCTTCGATCTCGGTGAGACCGCCCCGGCGCCCCATGAGGTCGCGCTGGGTCGTGTCGCCCGTCACGACGAACTTGGAGTTGAAGCCCAGGCGCGTGAGGAACATCTTCATCTGCTCGGGCGTGGTGTTCTGTGCCTCGTCGAGGATGACGAAGGCGTCGTTGAGCGTGCGCCCGCGCATGTAGGCGAGCGGCGCGATCTCGATGACACCCTGCTCGATGAGCTCGCCGCCGCGTTCCATATCGGTCATGTCGAAGAGCGCGTCGAAGAGCGGCCGCACGTAGGGGTCGATCTTCTCCTGGAGCGTGCCGGGCAGAAAGCCCAGGCTCTCCCCCGCCTCCACGACCGGGCGCGTGAGCACCACGCGGCCCACCTCATGGCGCTTGAGCGCGGCGACCGCCATGGCCATGGCGAGGTAGGTCTTGCCCGTGCCCGCCGGCCCCAGGCAGAAGGTCACGGTGTTCGAGCGGATCGCGTCGATGTAGCGCTTCTGGCCCACGGTCTTCGGCCGGATGGCCTTGCCGCGGTACGTGAGCAGGATGTCGTCGCGGAAGCCCGAGATGTCCATCACACTCTCGCGGAGGGTCTGGAGTGCCCGCACCACCTCGGCCTCGGTGGGCGCGTCGCCCGCGCGGGCCTCCTTGATGAGGTAGGTGAAGAGGCGCGTCAGAATCTCGACCTCCTCGGGCGTGCCCGAGATGGAGAGCGTGCGGCTGCGCGCGGCGATGCGCGCCCCCGTCCGCTCCTCGATGACGCGCAGGAGCGCGTCGCCTCCGCCGAGCACGCGCACGGCGTCGACGTCTTCCGGGATGCTCAGCTTCACGCTCGCGGTATCCATCAAGCCCCCTTGCATGAGAACGGAACGGTCGCATCGGGCACGAGGCGCGCCCGCACCAAGCCCGATGCGCTCACCTCCATGATAGCGACCTCGACGAGCGCCGGCGCGCTCACGCCCGCCTCCTCGAGCCCGTCGACCTCGACGCGGTGGAACGACGCGAGCGTGCCGCGCGCCCCCTCCTCGATGACCGCGCGCTCGCGGGTTCCGCGACGCCGTGCGGCGTCGGCGCGCGCCAGGCGGGCGGCGAGCTCGCGGGCGCGATGCGAGCGCTCGGCCATGACCTCGGGCGGAACCTGGTCGGGCATGGCCGCGGCCGGCGTGCCGGGGCGTGCGCTGTAGCGGAAGACGTGCATGCGCGAGAAGCCCACGCGCTCGCAGAGGGCAAGCGACGCCTCGAAGTCCTCGTCGGTCTCGCCCGGGAAGCCCACGATGAGGTCGCAGGAGAGCGACGCGGACGGGAGCGCTGCGCGGATGCGGCCGCAGAGCGCCTCGAACTCCTCTGCGGTATACGGCCTGCCCATGCGCTCGAGCGTGCGGGTGCAGCCGGATTGAACGGGCAGGTGGAAGAAGGGCGCCACCCGGCCGTCCGAGGCGGCGACGCGCTCGATGAGCCGGTCGGTCACGTCCATGGGCTCGATGGACGAGAGGCGGACCTGCGGGATGGGCGTGTCGCGCAGGATGCGCTCGATGAGCTCGTCAATCTCGACATGGGCGTCGCGCTCGTCGGCGCCGTCGTAGGCGCCCAGGTTGACCCCGGTGAGCACGACCTCGGGGAGCCCCTCGGCGCAGACCGCGCGCACCTCGTCGAGGACGGCGGCCACGGGCACGGAGCGCTCGGGGCCGCGCGCCTTCCACACGATGCAGTACGTGCAGCGGTTGTTGCAGCCGTCCTGGATCTTCACGCCCGCGCGCGCCCGGCGCAGCGGCTGCTCACCCACAGGGGCATCGAGCGCGGATGCGCGCTGCGTCGAGCGGGCCTCGTACCCGAGGGCCTGGAGCGCGCGGCGCGCCACATCGACCTTCGAGGGCTCGACGAGGACGCGGTCGGAGATCTCGCAGAGCGACTCGGGGTGCAGGGCCGCCGCGCAGCCCGTAGCGAGCACGAAGGGATGGCGGGCGCGCCCGAGCGCGTGGCGCACAGCCTTGCGCGTCTTCGCCTCCGCCTCGCCCGTCACGGCGCAGGTGTTGATGACGATGAGCTCGGCGTCGTCGGGGTCGACGAGCGCGAGCCCGGCGCGCGCGAGCTCGCGCTCCATGCGGTCCGATTCGACGCGATTGACCCGGCAGCCCAGGTTGATGACGGAAACGAAGGGGTTCGCCACGAGCCTCACCTCGGTGTCTAGTCGATCATGTCGTCGATGGCGTCGCGGATGCGCTCGCCCACGCTGCGCTTCGGCGCCACCTCCTCGTCCATGGCGGCAGCGTAGCGCTCGAGGAGCGCGCGCGCCTCGCCGGAGAGCTTGCGCGGGACCTCGACGCGCACCTGCGCGATGGCGCGGCCGCGCGTCGTGCCGTCCATGCGCGGCATGCCGAACTCCTCGGCCACGACGGTGTCGCCGAACTGCGTCCCCGCGGGGATGTCGAAGGAGATCGTCTCGTCGGGCATGATGCCCGGCACGGTGACCCGGCAGCCCAGGGCGGCCTGCGCGATGGAGACGGTGACCGCGCAGAGCAGGTCGTCGCCCGAGCGCTGGAAGCGCTCATGCTCCTCCACGACGACCGTCACGAGCAAGTCGCCGCCCTCCTCGCCGCGGAACCCGGCCTCGCCGTAGCCGCGGACGCGCAGCTGGCGGCCGCTCGCGATGCCGGCGGGCACCTCGATGTCGATCTTCTCGTGCGTGGGCGTGCGACCCTGGCCGTCGCACATGTCGCAAGGGTGGTCGATGACCGTCCCCTCGCCGCCGCACTCGGGGCAGGGCGAGGTGGACTGGATCTGCCCGAAGATGGAGCGCTGCATCGTCGTGATGTAGCCCGTGCCGTGGCAGCGCGGGCACTGCGTCTCCTGGGCGCCCTCGGCGCAGCCGGTGCCGTGGCAGTCCTCGCAGGGCGCGAGGCGGTCGTAGCTCACGGTCTTCACGCACCCGAGCGCGGCCTCCTCGAGCGTGACGGCGAGGGTGATCGCCATGTCGCGCCCACGGCGCCGCCGTGCCTGGCCGCCCCCCTGCGCGCGCCCGCCGCCGAAGAACGACGAGAAGATGTCGTCCATGCCCATGCCGAAGATGTCGTTGAAGTCGACGAAGCCCGACCCTCCGGGGCCGTCGGCGGTGCCGAAGCGGTCGTAGTTCGCGCGCTTCTGCTCGTCCGAGAGCACGGAGTAGGCCTCGTTGAGCTCCTTGAACTTCTCCTCGGCATGCGGATCGTCCGAGACATCCGGGTGCACCGTGCGCGCCTTCTTCAGAAACGCCCGCTTGATGGTGCGCTGATCGGCGTCTCGATCGACGCCCAAGATTTCGTAGTAATCCCTCGAACCCGGCACTTCGCTTCTCTCCCCCAACTCAAACCGAGCCCCGGCGCGTGCAGGCACCGGAGCTGCATCTCGCTATATCCATCGAAACGCGATGCGGCCGCGCGGCCGCCGCGAGGTTACCACCAATAGAACGGGCGGTAATAGTACATGCCGCGCGTGCAGCTCGCGAACCACATGAGCAGCAGCACGTAGAAGAGCGCGTTCAGAAGCCCGCTCACGAACACCTGGAGCCCGCGCTTGAGCCAGATGAGGCTGCGGTGCGAGGGCACCTCGCGCAGCACCATGCCCGCTCCGAAGCAGAACGGGATGAGGCAGAGGGCCGCGAAGAGCGAGAACGTGCCGCCGAGGAGCGCGAGCAGAAGGAACGGGGCGGCGAAGCCCATGAGCTTGAAGCCCTGCTGCGCCTTGCCCTCGAGCCGCTCGGCCGCCACGTGCGCGCGCCCGATGAGGTCGCCCGCGGCCGCGCCGTTCGTACCCGCATGCCCCATGCCTTTGACGCGCACGGTACCCCCGTCGTGCGTGCCCGGGGGGAACTCGATGACCGCTTCGGACATGACCTGCTCGCGGCCGGTGCCGCCGCAGTCGGGGCAGGGGTCGGTGATGACCTTGCCCGAGCCGTTGCACTCCGGGCAGACCATCTGGAACACGCCGGCGCCGAAGAGGAACGACATGTCGACGTCCATGGCGCCCGTGCCGCCGCAGGAAGGGCAGGTGTGAGCATGCTCGGACGAGACGGAGCCCGTGCCGTGGCAGTGCTCGCACGGCTCGTAGCGCCGGTACTTGACCGCCTTGCGCGCGCCGCTCTTCACCTGCTCGGGCGTGAGCTCGATATCGATGATGACGTCCGCGCCCTCCTCGGGGCTGAACGCCTGGGAGGAGCCCCGGCCGGACGGCCGACGCGGCTCGCTCCACATGCCGCCGAACGGGAAGCCGCCGAACCCGCCGTAGTAGGAGCCGCGCGCGGCGCGCGCGCCCGCATAGGGGTTCTGCGCGGATGCCGCGCCGTAGCCGGCGAAGGAGTTGCCGGAGCGCATGGCATCGTAGCGGGCGCGCTTCTGCTCATCGGAGAGGACGGCGTAGGCCTCGGACACTTCCTTGAACTTCTCCTCGGCATCCGGCGCCTTGTTCACGTCGGGGTGCAGCTTGCGCGCCTTCTGCTGAAACGCCTTCTGGATCTCGCGCTTGTCGGCGTCCTTCGAGACGCCGAGGATCGCATAGTAGTCTTTATCGTTCATTCCCGCCACGGTAGGGGTAACCTCCTGCTCGGCAACGTTGGCTTAGCGTATTGTACCGAAAAGCCGCGCGGCTCAAACCCGGCAACGCATCTGGATGCCGCCTGCACAAACCATGCGCTCACGCGACGGGCGGGAGGGGGTCAGTTTTCTCCCGCGAGACCCCACATGAGGCCGAAGAGCTCGTTGCCCATGAGCCAGCCGCGCTCGGTGGACGCAAGCGCGCCGGTCACGGCGTCCCAGGCGGCGAGCCCTTCTGCGCACGCGGTTGCGGCCGCGCGGTCGAACGCGGGACCGAACGCGGCGCGCGCCCGCTCGACGAGGTCGCTGCCCGCGCCCGCCGTCATGCGCATCGCGAGCATGAGGTCCTCGGCCACGGCCTCGCGCGCGGTGAGACATTCGGCCTCGAAGCGCGTCCCCGCGTCGTCGCGCTGCACGAGGCGCACGCGGGCGGCTCCCGCCGCGGGCTCGATGCCGCAGAACAGGTCGGCGAGCCCCGCGAACTCCCCCGCCGAGAGCATGCCCGCCGCGGACCGCCCGATCCCGAGGTAGCCCACGCCCGTCCAGTAGGCGATGTTGTGCGCGCACGCCTTCCCCGGCCGGGCATAGCTCGCCACCTCATAGGGCTGGAACCCGGCGCGCAGGAACGCCTCCCGCGCCGCCTCCATGCACTGCGCCTGGAAGTCCTCGTCGGGCTCGGGCAGCTCGCCGCGCTCGACGCGGCGCGCGAGCGGCGTGCCCTCCTCGAGCGTAAGCGGGTAGACCGAGATGTGGCCCGCTTCGAGCGCGAGCGCCCCCTCGACCGTGCGCTGCCAGCTCTCCGGGGTCTGATGCGGCAGGCCGCACATGAGGTCGAGCGAGACGTCAAACCCCGCCTGGCGGGCACGGCGCACCGCGGCGCGCGCTTCGTCCGCCGTATGGATGCGGCCGATCTGCCGAAGCTCGGCGTCGTCGAGACTCTGCACCCCGAGCGAGATGCGCGTCACGCCGGCGCGGCCAAGCTCGCGCGCGAGGCCCGCCGTGAACGACTCGGGATTCGCCTCGCAGGTGAGCTCCTCGGGCGCGCACCACCTGCGCACCCGGCGCACGAGAAGCGGTAGGCGGTCGCCGAGCGCGGTGGGCGTGCCGCCGCCGATGTAGACCGTGCGCACAGCGTCGAGCGCGCCGCGTGCGCCGAAGGCGTCGATGCGCTGAAACAGCGCGCCGACGCATGCCTCGGCCGCCGCGTCGAGCGCCGCGCCGCAGAGCGCCCGCGAGTCGAAATCGCAGTACGCGCACTTCGCATGGCAGAACGGGATATGGAGGTAGAGCGCCTCGATCGCCATGGCTACGCGTCTTCCGCGCGCAGGGCCGCGCCGCGGTGTCCAGCATCCCGGGCGGGCGCCGGACCGTGCTCCGCTTGCGCGCGCATGGCTTCCTCGGCGGCGCGCACGTCCGCCTCGATCTCGTCCACGAGGGCGCAGAACTCCTCATAGGATGCGCAGCGCACGACCCTGCCGCGCCAGGCGGCGGCATGGGGCATGCCCTTCAGGTACCAGGTCGCGTACGTGCGGGCGCGCGCCATGGCGCGGGGCACGAGCTCGTGCGTGAGCGCGAGGTGCTCGCGCAGGGCGCGGAGCCGCTCGGCGTACGAGCGTTCCGGCACGGGCGCGCCCTCGAGGGCGAGCGAGTGCGCATCCTCGAAGATCCACGGGTTGCCGTAGCTCCCGCGCGCGATGAACACGCCGCTCGCCGCGGTCTCGGAGAGCATGCGCGCCGCGTCCTCGGCCGTGAACACGTCGCCCGACCCGATCACCGGGATCGACACGCGCTCCGCCACCTCGTCGATGACGGACCAGTCGGCCGCGCCGGTGTAGAGCTGCTTCGCGCTCCGCCCGTGCACCGCCACAGCTGCCGCCCCCGCGTCCTCGAGGAGCTCCGCGAAGGCCGGCGCCACCCGGTCGCCGGTGGCGAAGCCGATGCGGATCTTCGCCGTCACGGGCACGTGGGCGCGCGAGACCGCCGCGCGCACGATGTCGGCTGCGAGCGCGGGCTGCTCCATGAGGGCCGAACCCTCGCCCTTGGTGATGACCTTGCGCGCGGGGCACGCCATGTTGATGTCGATGAGCGCGAGCTTGTCGCCCACGCGCTCCTCCACCGCCTCGACGGCCTCGGCGAATTGGTCGGGCTTGCTGCCGAAGAGCTGCACCGCGATGCTCGGTTCCTCCTCGGCGGGCAGCACGAGCTCCCAGGTGTGCTCGCTCGCGTAATGCAGGCCGGCGACGCTCACCATCTCGCTGTACGCGAGCGGGGCGCCGTGCCGGCGCATCATGATGCGGTACGCCGCATCGGTGACGCCCGCCATGGGCGCCATGAGGAAGGGCTCGGCCTCGAGGCGCGAGCGCAGCTCATCTGAAAACGACATGTCTCCCCTGTCCCGGCGCGCGCCGCGCTACTCCTCCACCTTCAGGATGGCGAGGAAGGCCTCCTGCGGCACCTCGACCGAACCGATGGCCTTCATGCGCTTCTTGCCCTCCTTCTGCTTCTCGAGCAGCTTGCGCTTGCGCGAGATGTCGCCGCCGTAGCACTTGGCGAGCACGTCCTTGCGGCGCGCCTTCACGGTGGAGCGCGCGATGATCTTGTTGCCGATGGCGCCCTGGATGGGCACCTCGAAGAGCTGGCGCGGGATGATCTCCTTGAGCTTGTCGCACAGGCCGCGCGCGAGCCCGTAGGCCTTGTCGCGGTGCACGATGAAGGAGAGCGCGTCAACCTCGTCGCCCGAGAGCAGGATGTCGAGCTTCACGAGGTCGCTCGGGCGGTAGTCCGCGAACTCGTAGTCCAGGCTCGCGTAGCCCTTCGTGCGGCTCTTGAGCTGGTCGAAGAAGTCCAGGATGAGCTCGGCGAGCGGGATGTCGAAGCGCATCTCGACCGACTTCTTCGAGAGGTGGATCATGTCCGTCATGATGCCGCGGTGCTCGATGCCGAGCTGCATGACCGTGCCCGTGTACTCGGGCGGCACGATGACCTTCGCCTTGAGGTAGGGCTCCTCGATGTGGTCGATGCGCGTCACGTCGGGCAGGTCCTGGGGGCTGCGCACGCAGAGCATCTCGCCGTCGGTCTTGTAGACGTGGTAGTCCACTGACGGGCTCGTGGCGATGAGGTCGAGGTCGAACTCGCGCTCGAGGCGCTCTTTGACGACCTCCATGTGCAGCAGGCCGAGGAAGCCCACGCGGAAGCCGAAGCCGAGCGCCACGGACGTCTCGGGGCTCCAGGTGAGCGAGGGGTCGTTCACGTGCAGCTTCTCGAGGGCGTCGCGCAGGTTCTCGTAGTCCTTGTTGTCGATGGGGAAGATGCCCGTGTAGACCATGGGCTTGGCCTCACGGTACCCCGAGAGGGGCTCCGCGCAGGGATGGTCGCGGTAGGTGAGCGTCTCGCCCACGTGCACGGCCTCGGGATCCTTGAGGCCGGTCACCACGAAGCCCACCTCGCCCACGGTGAGCTCGTCGACCGTGGTCTCCGCCGGGCGCTTCACGCCCACGCCGTCCACGAGGAAGTCGACGCCGTTTTGCATCATGCGCAGCTGGTCGCCCTTCTTGATGCTCCCGTCGAAGATGCGCACGGTGGCCACGACGCCGCGGTACTCGTCGAAATACGAGTCGAGGATGAGCGCCTTGAGCGGGGCGGTCGCGTCGCCCTCGGGCGGCGAGATGAGGAAGACGATGGCCTCGAGCAGATCGTGGATGCCCTCGCCCGTCTTGCCCGAGACGCACACGGCGTCGTCGGCCGGGATGGCGAGCTCGTCCTCGATCTCGAGCTTGACCTCCTCGGGATGGGCCGAGGGCAGGTCGATCTTGTTGATCGCGGGCACGATGTCGAGGTTAGCGTTCATGGCGAGGTTCGCGTTCGAGACCGTCTGCGCCTCGACGCCCTGCGTGGCGTCCACGACGAGCACGGCGCCCTCGCACGCGGCGAGCGAGCGCGAGACCTCGTAGGTGAAGTCCACGTGGCCGGGCGTGTCGATGAGGTTGAACTGGTAGGTATCGCCGTCGTCGGCCGTGTACATCACGCGCACGGCGTTCGACTTGATGGTGATGCCGCGCTCGCGCTCGATGTCCATGGTGTCGAGCAGCTGCGCCTCCATGTCGCGCTCCTCGACGGTGTTCGTGAGCTCGAGGATGCGGTCCGAGATGGTCGACTTGCCGTGGTCGATGTGCGCCACGATCGAGAAGTTGCGGATGTGGGAGGTATCAATCGTATTCATGAGCGTTATTGTACTGGATTGGCGCGACAGGGTGAGCGAGGGGATCGCACGGCATCGGCGCGTTCACAACTGCAGGCTTCGGGCGCGAGACCCCAGACCGCGGTCAGCGCACGGCGCATCGATATGAAGAAAGACCCCGTTCTTCGAACGAGGCCCTTCCGAACACGCGTGATGCCTATGTGAGGCTAGTTGAGGGTGTTCACGAGCTTCTGCACGCCGGACTTGCGGTTCGAAGCCTGGTTCTTGTGGATGATGCCCTTCGCGGCAGCCTGATCGAGGCGCTTGTAGGCGCGGCTGGCAGCGGCCTGCGCGGCCTGGGCGTCGCCCTGCTCCACGGCCTCGCGAACATGCTTGACGAGCGTCTTGAGCTCAGAGCGCACAGCGCGGTTGCGCACGCGGGCCTTCTCAGCGGTGCGGATGCGCTTCTTCTGCGATTTGATGTTAGCCACTTGCAGAGTTCCTTTCGAGTTCCTAGATATCTATCGCCATTTGATCAGGCCTCTGAGACACGATTGAGGTCACAAGCAGGTAGTGTACCACGCCGGTGCAGGTAGGTGAAGTGGTAAAGCTGTGGAAATGTTCGGTCGCGAGCGGACTGATAAAATCCAGACAGGCTGGTTTTTATCATTTCGTGAGCGACAGCACCCAGCCCACGAAGGCGGTCTCGGAATCGCGCGACCCCTTGAGCGCGCACTCCACGTCCTCCGCGCTGCGCAGCGCCCCCACGAGCTCATCCATGGTGAAGGCGCGCGACCACCGCACATGGTTCTTCACCTGCCAATCCCGCACGCCGAGGGTCGAGGCCAGCTCGCGCGCCGCGCCGCGGGCGTCGAGCGCCTTGGCGACGATGAGCTCGCGCACGCGGCCGAGCAGCAGCGCGAACAGGCGCACCTCGCTTCTCGGCGGGAGCAGTCGGTAGAGCTCGAGGGCGCGGGCGGCGTCGCGGGCGCTCACCGCGTCGAGGAAGTCCCAGGGCTTCGCCTCGGCCGTGCGCGCGACGTAGCGCTCGACGTCCCCGACCTCGATGGTTCCGCCGCCGATGACCTCGGCGAGCTTCTTGAGCTGGGTATCGAGCATGCGCGTGGACTCGCCCGAGCGCGCGACGAGCTCCTCGGCGGCCGCGGAGGTGATCGCGATGCCGTGCCTGCCCGCCATGCCCTGCACGTACGCGGGCAGCTCCCAGCGCTTCTTCGCGGAGCAGTCGATGATCGCCTGCTTGCCGAGCTTCGCCACGGCCTTGTAGAGCCGCGTGTTCTTCGCGAGGGAATCCGCTACGATGAGGCAGACCGTGTCCGGCGCGGGGTGCGCGAGGTAGGACACGAGCGCTTCGCTCATCGCCTTGGGGAGGTGCTCGCAGCCGCTCAGGATGACGAGGCGGAAGTCCGCGCCCATGGGATAGGTGCTGAGCGAGGCGATGACCTCGTCGGGCTCCTGGGGCTTCGTCATATCGCGCTCATCGAGGTTGAAGGCCGCAAGCCCGCTCGCCTCGAGCCGCGCCTTGAGGCGGTCCTGCGCGGCCGTGCGCTTGACCTCATCGGGGCCGACCACGAGGTAGGCGGGTAGCAGCTTGGCTGAGGCCATGGTTCGCTCCTTCGATCGCGTGCGGGCATCGGCCGACAGCCGGCCGCCACCCCACTCTATCACGGCGGGCGCTCGACGGTGACGGAGACGCCGCCGCGCGCGGGCGAGATCGTCACGTCGCCCACATCCTTCGTGCAGAGGAAGGCCACGTCGGCGACTTCGAGCGCGGAGACGCAGACGTCGCTCGGGTGCCCGTAGCGGTTCCCCTCCCCCGCGCTCGCGACGGCGAGCTCGGGCTCGAGCATGCCGAGCACCTCCGCGTCGACCGATTCCGCGGAGCCGTGGTGCCCGAGCTTGAGCACATCGATGTCCCCGGCGCCCGAGGCGTAGACGCGCTCCTCATCCACCTCGGTGTCCCCCGTCAGCAGCGCGCGGCAGCGCTCCCCGGCGCCGGTGTACTCCACGATGAGCGCGATGGAGTCCTCGTTATCGAGGCCGTCCACCGGCGCGTCCGGCCAGAGCACCGTGCAGGCGTAGCGTCCGACGCGGAACCCGTCGCCCGCGGACACGGCGTGCAGCTCGGGAAGGTCGAGCGCGGCGATGTCTGCGGGCATGGAGTCGTCCGCGCCCTCGGCCACGATGAGCGCGCCCACGGGCACCGTATCGAGCACGGTATCGAGGCCCCCGCAATGGTCCGCATCCCAATGCGTGATGACGACGGCATCGAGCCGCATGACGCTGTTGCGGGCGAGCGCGCGCCCAACATCGTCATCGACCCCCGCATCGACGAGCACGGCGCTCGAGCCGTCGCGTATGAGGATCGCGTCCGCCTGGCCGACGTCGAGGACGGTGATGGCGGGCGGTGCGAAGACGCCCCAACGCAGCACGTGCGCCGCCGCGAGGACGCCGCAGACGGCGAGCGCGCAGGCGATGTGCGCGCGGCGGATACCCAGCCACGCGATGTACACGAGCGCCGCGAGCGCGTAGAGCGCGACGGCGGCGCGGGCATCCAAATCCATCGCGACCGAGGCATAGGGGACGCGCGCGCAGAGCGCGACAAGGAAGATGGCGAGCTGCGCGAGCGCCGCCGGAAGCGCGAGCAGCGCCACCAGGGGCGGAAGCGCGACGGCCGCGAGCGTCGTCGCGAGCCCTGCGACGAGGAGCGCCGTCATGACGGGGCCGAGCACGATGTTCGCAAGCGGCGCCACGAGCGAGCAACTGCCGAACACGGGAACCGCAAGGGGCAGCGTCGCCCATTGCGCGCAGAGCGTGAGCGCGAGCGCCTCCGCGAGCCCGCGGGGCAGCCCGAGGCGCTGGAGGCGAAAGCGCAGATAGCTGCCGAAGAGCTGGATGAAGAGCACGCTCGCCGCCGAGAGCTGGAACCCGAGGTCGAACGCGATCCCCGGGTCGATGGCGCAGAGCCCGACCGCGCTCAGCGCGAGGCCGGAGAGCCCGTGCGCCCGCCTGCCCCCGAGCCTTGCGAACAGCGAGCAGGCGACCATGACGAACGAGCGCACCGCCGAGGCGGCGCATCCCGTGAAGAGCACGTAGGCACCCATGAGCACGGCGAGGGCCGCCGCACGGGAGCCGCGCCGCGCCCCAAGAGCTTGCCCGGCGGCCTCGACGAGCCCGGCGACGAGCGCGAGGTGGCTTCCCGAGACCGCGATGAGATGCGAGGTCCCGGTGCGGGCGAAATCGTCCGCGGCGGCTGTGGTATTCAGCTCCGTCGTGCGCCCGCACACGATGCCCGCGACGAGCGCGCGCCCCGCGCTCGCCGCCGGGTCGATCGCTTCGAGCGCGCGGGCGCGCACCGCCTCGACCGGGCTGGGGGCATACGCCTCCTGGAGTACCGACACAACGCGAACCCCCGCCACCGCGCCCTCAAGGTACGAGGAGCGCCCCCATGCGTCCGCCTCGAGCGCTTCGACGCGCCCGACGGCGCGAAGCCTCGTTCCCGCGGGTAGCTCGCGCTCGCTCGTGAGCTCGACGCGGCCGACGAGCGTCTTCCCCTCGAACACGTACGCATCATGCCGCACGCCGTAGGTCCCGGCGCGGGCATCGCCCGATACCGCGAACGTGAAGCTGCTCGCCGGTGCGCTCAGGATGCGCTCGGCGGCCGCCGCACGGCTCATGCAGCCGTACGCGCCCGAACACGCCCCGATCAGGCACCCGATCCCGAGGAACGCCACGACGGCGCGGCGTCCTTCCAGGCGCGCGCTCCCACTCCGCCAGGACGGGCACGCACGTCGCCAGAGCGCGCACCCCGCGACGATCGCGATGACTGCGCCGATGACGCCGAAGATAAGGGCCACCGCGCCCGCGGGGACACCGCACGCCGTCGTGCCCTCGGTATACGCGGAGCTGAATTCCATCCACCCGCATTCGAGCACCGCGGACGCCGAGAGCAGCGCCCCCGCCGCTGCCGCCATGGAAGCGGGGATGTGCGGCCGCGGCGGGGCCTCGAGCGCTGCGACCCGGCTCATATGCAAATCAGCGCCTCGAGCTTCGCGTACTTCTTCTCGCCGATGCCCGAGACGCGCATGAGGTCCTCGATGCTCACGAAGGGGCCGTTCTGCTCGCGATCATCGATGATGGCCTGCGCCGTGGAAGGGCCCACGCCGGGAAGCGCATCGAGCTCCTCCAAGCTTGCCGTGTTGATGTTGACGAGCGCGCCAACGTCGCCTGCGCCCGCTGAGGCATCCGTTCCCGAACCCGTCGCGGCAGGCACGGCCTCGCCCGCGCGGGGAACATAGACCTTCTGCCCGTCTTGCAGGATCTGCGCCTGGTTCAGGGACGAGCAGTCCGCATCGTCCGCAAGGCCGCCCGCCGCCTCGATCGCGTCGACGACGCGCGCGCCGCTCTCGAGCTCGACGACGCCGGGCCGCGCGACCGCCCCGCCGACATCGATGACGATGCGCTCAGGCGCGGTGGCGTCACCGGTTTCCGCTTCCCGCTCCCCCGCCTCGTCATCCGAGCCCGACGCGCCCATGGACTCCGACAAGCCCGCGCCGGCGCCGTCGGATGAGCCCGACGAGATTTCGAACGACCTGCCCGAACCGCCCGCGACGCCGAGCCACACCATGGCCACCGCTGCCACGAGCACGACCGCGAGCACCGCGCGCGCCGCGCCCCCGTGCGCGAGCAGGCTCCGCACGCGCCGCGCGATGCGCCCACCCCGCTCCGTGCGCTCGATCTGCGCCATGACGCACCACCCCCTTGGGTGCATCATCACATCGCCCGCACCGCACCGCCGCGCGAATCTCAGATTCTCCCGCACGACCTTGCAGAAACCTGGCAGCAATCTGGCACAAGAGCACCCGGATATGCACCGAATGTGGCCGCTTCGGCACCCGCTTGCGCAAAGACCAAGGTAGATGCCGCGATAACCGATCGATTCCCGCGAACAGAATCTGACGATATGCATACCAGTGCGCCAACGGGCAAGAGCGCCGCGCACGCAAAACGGCGCCCGCCCCATGCGCCCTCGCGCGGGACGGCCGCCGTCAAGACGTACCCTCTCTGTCGATCATCCGCGCGGGGCGAGCACCTCGTGCCGCTCGCGCACCGGCTTGCCCGGCCGGTACGACGAGCTCGGGAAATCGATGTACTCGACGGATGCGACGAGCTCTTCGATCATCGCGTCGTGGTCGAAGGCATCCCAGGCCTCGTGCACCGCTTCGAGGCGCGCGTGCGTCTCGGGCGCGCGCGGCATGAAGAGCGTGCAGCAATCGGGCGCCGTCTCGCAGGAGATGTCGTAGGTGCCGATCTCGTGCGCGCGCTCGATGATCTCCTGCTTGTCGGAGCCGATGAGCGGGCGCAGGACGGGAAGGGACACCATCTCGTTCACCGCGGCGATGTTCTCGAGCGTCTGGGACGCCACCTGCCCGAGCGACTCGCCCGTGACGATGGCCTTGGCGTCCTCGAGGCGCGCGATGCGCTCCGCCACGGCGTACATCACGCGGCGGTACATGATGACGCGCAGGCTCGTGGGGCACGCGAGCGCGATCTGGCGCTGGGCGTCGCCGAACGGGACCACGTACAGGCGGCCGATCTGGATGGCGGGCGCATAGGCGCGGATGATGTCCTGGCACAGGTACTCGCTCGTGTCCGCCGTCTGCGGGCGCCCGGAGAAGTGCACGGGCACGCACACCGCGCCGCGGCGGGCGAGCAGCCAGGTGGCGACGGGCGAATCGATGCCCGAGGAAAGCAGCGTCACGACCTTGCCGGCGCTGCCGACGGGAAGGCCTCCCACGCCGCGCTCGGAGCGGGCGTACACGTACACGCTCCCCTGCACCACGAGCACGTGCACGACGGCATCGGGCTTGTGCATCTGGACGCGCTTGTCGGGGAACGCCTCGCAGAGCGCCTCCCCCACCTGCGCGTTGAGCTCGAGCGACCCGAGCGGGTAGTCGGTGTTCGAGCGCTTCGCCGCGACCTTGAAGCTCTCGAACGACGCAACCTCGCCGAGGGCGCGGATCGCGGCGCGGCAGTACTCGCCCGGCTCCCGGTTGGTATGGAAGGCGAGCGAGACGCGGGCGACGCCCGGCACCCGGCAGATGACGGGGAACGCGCGCTCGGCATCGCCCGGCTCGGAGAACGTCACGAGGATGTGACCGGAGATGCGCGCGCAGGTCGCAACGGAAAAGGCGGCACAGGCCGCCTTGATGGTATCGATGAGGATGTGCTCGAAGTGAGCCCGGTTCTTCCCCTTGAGGCCGACCTCGTGGTAGTGGACCAGGCAGACGCGGCTCGCCATGCGCTATTCCACGGAACCGGCGGATTCGTACTCCGCGGGCTGGTGGCCGAGGGCGGCCTCGAACTTGTCGTGGTCGTAGGAGATGTCGCCGTCGGCGATCTCCTCCATGGCCATAGAGATGGCGTCCTTGCCGGAGAGCGCGATGGTGATGTCGTCGACGTCCTGGACGGAGAGGACGCGCGCATGCTGGCCGCGCAGCATGTTGTTGATGTCGCAGGCGCGCTTGGACGCCAGCGAAGCGAGGAGGAACCGGTTGTTATCGGTCTGCTCGAGCAGGTCGTCGATATGAGGCTTGATGACGGACATGGAGCCTCAGCTCCTTTCATGGTTCTTGATGATACCGATGAGCGCGCGAACCGCCTCATCGAGGTCATCGTTCACGACGACCTCGTCGTAGCGGTCGATGAGCGCGAGCTCGCGCTCGGCATTCGCCAGGCGCAGCGCCAGCGATTCCTCGGTCTCGGTCCCGCGCCCGCGCAGGCGCTCGGCGAGCACCTCGAGCGAGGGCGGCTTGATGAAGATGAGCACCGCCTCGGGCATGCGCTCGCGCACCTGGAGGGCGCCCTGCACGTCGATCTCGAGGATGAGCGAGGACCCCGCAGAAAGATTGCGCTCGACCTCGCTTTTCAGCGTACCGTAGCAGTTGCCGTGAACGTGCGCCCACTCGATGAACTCGCCCGCGTCGACACGGCGCTGGAACTCATCGGGCGTGAGGAAGTAGTAGCTCGTCCCGTCGACCTCGCCCGCGCGCGGGGAGCGCGTGGTAGCGGAAACCGTCAGGCCCAGATTCGGGAGCTCCGCGCGGACGCGCGCGACGAGCGTACCCTTTCCGGCACCTGACGGCCCTGAGACGACGAAGAGCTTTGACGTCGCTTCGCCCAACTTACTTGGTGAGGGCGGCGAGCAGCTGCTCACGCTGGCGGACGCCGAGACCCTGGACGCGGCGGGTGGCGGAGATCTCCAGCTCGTCCATGATCTTGGCGGCCTTGGCCTTGCCGTAGCCGGGGAGCGACTCGATGAGGGTGGAGACCTTCATGCGGGACGCGATGGGATCATCGGAGTTCAGGACGGACTCGAGGGAGACCTCACCCTTCTTGATCTTCTCACGAAGCTCGGCACGGGCGTGGCGGGCTGCGGCGGCCTTCTCGAGAGCGGCCTTGCGCTGCTCATCGGTGAGCTGGGGAAGCGCCATTAGAACCTCCTACATTCAAGGTTGATACAGACAAATGAACGGTTTTCGCCTCATGCTGCGCATGAGCAGGCGTTTAACCATCGTGATACGTTAATCGATACCGTGGCAAAGTTCAAGTGCAACGGGGAATCTTTGGGGCTGCGACCTGCATATTCACAGAACGACCGCGAAGATTCCCCTGCTTCAGGGCGTGATTGAGGGAGCCGGGGACTACGCGGTCAGCTCGTCCACGATGGCCTCGTACGCGGCGACCGGGTCGTCCGCGCCGGTGATGGGCCTGCCGATGACGAGATGGCTCGCACCCGAGGCGATTGCCGAGGCAGGCGTGGCCACACGACTCTGGTCGCCGAGCGCGGCGCCGGCCGGGCGCACGCCCGGGGTCACGATGAGCGCGTCCTCACCTAACAGTTGACGCATGGCGGCCGCCTCCTGGGGCGAGCACACGATGCCGTCGATGCCGTTCGCGCGGGCGAGCCCTGCCAGGCGCGCGGCCTCCTCGGGGATGGGGCAGGTGATGCCGACCTCGGCGAGCGCCTGCTCGTCCATGCTCGTGAGCACGGTGATCGCCACGAGGCGGGCGCGCTCCCCTCCCGTCTCGGCGGCAGCCTGCTCCACGCCCTCGCGCGCGGCGGCGAGCATGGCGCCCGACCCGAGGCCGTGGACGGAGAGCAGGTCGGCGCCCGCGAGGGCCGCGGAGCGCGCGGCGCCGCGGACCTGGTGCGGGATGTCGTGCAACTTGAGGTCGAGGAACACCTTGAACCCCAGGTCGCGGAAGGCGCGCACGATGGAGGGGCCCTCCGCGTAGTAGAGCGTCATGCCCACCTTGAGCCATCGCGCGTGGCCGGAGAGCGCCTGCGCGAGCGCGAGCGCCTCCTCGCGGCCGCAGTCGAGGGCGACGATGATGCGCTCGCGCGCCTCTTGCTCTAGCATTCGAAGGCTCCAATCAGCTCGGTGATGCTCTTCACGCCCTGGGACGCCGCCCATGCCTCGAGCTCGTGCAGGACGCGCGCGGAGGCCGCCGGGTCGATGAAGCTCGCCATGCCCACGGCCACGGAGGTCGCGCCCGCGAGGATGAACTCGGCCGCGTCCTCGCCCGTCATGACGCCGCCCACGCCGCACACGGGGATGTCCACCGCCTGGCAGACCTCCCAGACCATGCGCACGGCGATGGGGTGCAGAAGCGGGCCGGAGAGGCCGCCCGTGGGGCGCGAGATCTTGGAGCGGCGCGTGTGAACGTCGATCGCCATGCCGGGGATGGAGTTAATGACCGTGAGGCCGTCTGCCCCCTCGGTCTCGAGCGCGCGGGCGATCTCGGGCAGGCGCACGGGCGCCATCTTCACGAGCAGCGGCTTCTTGGTGACCGGACGGCAGGCGCGCATGACCTCCGCGGCGCCCTCGGGGGTCGAGCCCATGGCAGCGCCGCCGCAGGCGATGTTCGGGCAGCTCACGTTGAGCTCGAACGCAGCCGCCCACGGGCAGAGCTCGTCGAAGAGCTCGAGCGCCGCGACGTACTCCTCCACGGAGTGGCCGGCGACCTGGCAGATGACGGCCGTCCCCTTCGCCGTGAGGTCAGCGAGGTAGGGGCCGGATTCCTCGGCGAAGGCGCGGACACCGGGGTTCTGCAGGCCCACGGAGTTCATCATGCCGCCCGGGACCTCGGTCATGCGCGGCTTGGGGTTGCCCGCCCAGGGCTCGGCGGCGCACCCCTTCGTGGTGATCGCGCCGAGCTCGGAGACGTCCATGAAGTTCTGGAACTGCCAGCCCTGGCCAAACGTCCCGGCTGCGGTGTTGATGGGGTTCTTGAGCGGGATGCCGGCGAAATCGACGGCCATGGAGACATCGCCCATTACCACACGACCTCCTTCGCATCGAACACGGGGCCGCACATGCAGGCGCCCTTCATGCCGTTCACGGTCTCGACGGCGCAGGTGGAGCAGGCACCGAAGCCGCAGCTCATCATTCGCTCGAGCGAGGCCTCGCAGTATACCTGAGCCTGCCCGGCCGCATCGGCGACCTTCGCCATCATGGGCTCGGGGCCGCACGTGGCGACATACTGGTAGCCGCCCTGCGAAAGGAGCTCGGCGGCCGGGTCGGTGCAGAAGCCGTGGTAGCCCGCCGTGCCATCATCGGTGCACGCGCGCACCTCGCCCGCGCCGAGCTCGCGGAACTCACGCTCGCCCACGAGCGACTCCGCGGTCGCCGCACCGAGGCACACATCGAACGCGATGCCGCGCGCAGCGAGCTCATAGGCCAGGCAGAGCACCGGCGGCACGCCGATGCCGCCCGCGACGAGGAGCGCGCGCTCGCAGCCCTCGAGCACCGACCAGCCCTTGCCGCCGGGGCCGAGCAGGTCGGAGCGGCTGCCGGCGGGCATCTGGGCCAGGCGGCGCGTGCCGTCGCCCACCACGGCGTACCACAGCTCGACCGTGCCCGCCTCCGGGTTAGCGGAGGCATAGCTCAAGGGCACGCGCAGCAGGCTCATCGCGTTGCCGGGAACGGCGATGTTCACGAACTGGCCGGGACGGATCGCCGCGGCGAGCTTGGGCGCGCGGATGGTGAGCGCGTAGATGTCGCGGGCGATCGGCTCGTTCGACACGACCTCGAAATCGTGCATGCGAGCCGGTGAAGGCGTTGGCATAGACCCTCCTTACCCGATGCGCGGACGCCGGGGCGCTTCCCTTGCCGGGCGGGAAGCCGCGCCGCGCGAGCGCATCGCTGAGACGAAAAGGCAGGCGCCACCGGCATCCCGGCCGCGCCTGCCTGTGATTATCGCACGGAACGTGCTAGCACACGACGCCGTCGGCGAGCGTGCGCACGCCGCCCACAAAGACGTCGGTCGCGCGGCCGGTGAGCTCGACGCCCTCGAACGCGCAGTTATCGGCCTTGGACTCGTAGCCGTCCGCGCCGACCGTCCAGGTGGCAGCGGGGTCGAAGACCGTGATGTCGGCGACGGAGCCGGCGGCGATGCTCGCGGGCTCGACGCCCAGGATGCGACGCGGGTTCACGCTCATGAGCTCGACCATGCGGGCGTAGTCGATGGTGCCCGTCTCCACGAGCTTGGTGAGCACGAGGCCGAGCGCGCACTCGATGCCCGTGGTGCCGAAGGGGGCGAGCTCGAACTCGCGTGCCTTCTCCCAGGCGGCGTGGGGCGCGTGGTCGGTCGCGATGGCGTCCACGGTGCCGTCGACGACGCCGGCGATGAGCGCCTCGGCGTCCGCGGCGGTGCGCAGCGGCGGGTTCATCTTGAGGCGCGTGTCGTACGTGCCGTCGAGCGCGTCCTCGGTGAGGAAGAGGTGGTGCGGCGTGGCCTCGCAGGTCACGTCGAGCCCCTCGGCCTTGGCGGCGCGCACGAGCTTGAGGCCGCGCGCGGTGGAGATGTGCTGGATGTGGAGCTTCGCCCCCGTGAGGCGCGCGAGCGCGATGTCGCGGGCGATCTGGATCTCCTCGCCCTCCGCGGGCCAGCCGAGCAGCCCCAGGCGCGTGGACACGACGCCCTCGTTCACCTGGCCGTCGCCCACGAGGTCCTCGTCCTGGCAGTGGCTCATGAACACCTTGCCGAACATCTTGCCGTAGTCCATGCAGCGGCGCATCATGCCCGCGCCCTGGACGCCGCGGCCGTCATCGGTGAACGCGACGGCGCCGTGCGCCACCATGTCGCCCATCTCGGCGATGATCTCGCCCTTGAGGCCCTTGGAGCAGGCGCCCGACGGGTACACGCGGCAGTGGCCCTCGCGGGCGGCGACGGACTTCACGTACTCGATGACCGTGCCGTTATCGGTCACGGGGTCGGTGTTGGGCATGGAGCACACGCCCGTGAAGCCGCCCTTCGCGGCCGCGCGGGTCTCGCTCTCGATGGTGCCCTTGTGCTCGTAGCCGGGCTCGCGCAGGTGCACGTGCATGTCCACGAGACCGGGGACGAGCACCTTGCCCGCAAGGTCGATGACCTCGCAGCCCTCGGCGGAGAGGTTCTCGCCCACCTCGGCGATCTTGTCGCCGTCGATCTTCACGTCAACGACGCCGTCGATGCCCGCGACCGGGTCGACGACGTGCGCGCTCTTAAGCAGAAAGGCCATTGTCGGCACCTCCAAGCAGCAGGTACAGGGCAGCCATGCGCACGCAGATGCCTGCGTACACCTGGTCGAGGATCACGGACCGCTCGGGGTGGTCCGCCATGTAGGAATCGAACTCCACGCCGCGGTTGATGGGGCCGGGGTGGCAGATGATCGCGTCGGGCTTCATGAGCGGCTCGCGCTTCTTCGTGAGGCCGAAGAGCTCATGGTACTCGCGCAGGCTCGGGAAGGGCGCACCCTCCAGGCGCTCGCGCTGGATGCGGAGCATGTAGACCACGTCGAGCTCGGGCAGGACGTCGTCGAGGCTGTAGCTCACATGGTCGGCACCGAGCACCTCGGGCGCGGCGGGGATGAGCGTGCCCGGGGCCACGACCGTGACCTCGGCACCCATGATCTTGAGCGCGGGGATGAGCGAGCCGCACACGCGGGAGTGCGCGATGTCGCCGACGATGCCCACCTTGAGGCCCTCGAAGGAGCCCTTGCGCTTCCAGATGGAGTAGAGGTCGAGCAGGGCCTGCGTGGGGTGGCCGTGCTTGCCGTCGCCGGCGTCGATGACGGCCGCGGGGCTGTGCTGGGTGATAATGTAGGGGGCGCCCGCGTGCTTGTCGCGCACGACGATGCAGTCGATCTTGTAGGCGTCGAGCGTCATGACGGTGTCGATGAGGCTCTCGCCCTTCACGGTGCTCGTGGAGGAGCCGCCGAAGTTCAGGCTGTCAGCCGAGAGGCGCTTCTCGGCGAGCTCGAAGGAGCTGCGCGTACGCGTCGAGGGCTCGTTGAACATGTTCACGATCGTCTTGCCCTTGAGCGTCGGCACCTTCTTGATGGCGCGCTCGTTCACCTCGGAGAACGCCTTGGCGGTCTCGAGGATGGTCATGATATCGGTATCCGAGTACTCGGTGATATCGATCAGGTGCTTATGGTTGAACGCCATGAGCCTACTCACCTCCCAGCGGGGCGGAACCCACGCGGGCGCCGGGCTCCACATCGAAAATCTCGACGGACGAACGGCCGTCGACCTCCTTGAGATACAGGCGCACGTTCTCCTCGTGCGAGGACGGAACGTTCTTGCCCACGAAATCCGGGCAGATGGGGAGCTCGCGATGGCCGCGGTCGACGAGCACGGCCAGCTCGATGGCGGCGGGGCGGCCGAGGTCCATCACCGCGTCGAGCGCGGCACGGATGGTGCGGCCGGTGTAGAGGACGTCGTCGACGAGCACGATGCGCTTGCCGTCGACGTCGAACGGGATGTGCGTGGCATGGATCTCCGGCGCGAGGTTCGTGAGGTAGTCGTCGCGGTAGAAGCTGATGTCGAGGCTACCGAGCGGCACGCGCACCCCCTCGATCTCCTCGATCTTCTCGACGAGCTGCTTGGCAAGCAGGTCGCCGCGCGTCACGATGCCCACGAGCGCGAGGTTCTCGGTTCCCTCGTTCCGCTCGAGGATCTCGTGCGCGATGCGCGTGATCGCGCGGTTGATGGCGGTCTCGTCCATGATGACCGCCTTAGGCTTCGTGCCCATCGCACTCCTTCCTTCCATCGATGCCCGCGGATGCATATGCCCCGCCGAGGCAAAGAAAAAGATGCCCGACCGCCGCGCGGCACGGACATCCCGAAGAAAAGCCAGCTCCTTGAGCTGGGTGCTATGTGCTTCCTTGCGGGTATCTCGTACCACGTTTAAAGGTCGTGCCTAGTGTAGCACGGAAGCGCGCCGGCACCGCCGGGGTTCTCGGCGAGGGGGCAACATGAATCAAAAATCTCGATGCCTGCATATTTTGCCCTCCGACTCCGCATCGCGCGAAGGGCTTGGCGCATACGAAAAGACCCTGCCAGGGGGACTGGCAGGGTCTCTTGAAATCAATGGCTCCCCGGGTAGGACTCGAACCTACAACAGCGCGGTTAACAGCCGCGTGCTCTACCATTGAGCTACCGAGGAATGGCTGCTCGCAAGCAACAGAAATTAGTATACAAACTTCTCGACGGATGGCAAGGGGATTTTTCGAAAAAAGTTCCCGCGGCTAGAACCACCGGGGCCTCGGCCGCGGCAGAGGTTTGAAGAGGCGCTTCACGAGGGTGTCCCAGTCGCGCTTGGGCTCATGCGGGCGCGCCGGCAGCGGCGCTTGGAGCGTGAGCGCCATCTTGGAGAGCAGCGCCTCGAGCGCATCCCCGTCCACCACCTGCTCGGGCGCGGCCTCGAAGACCGTGTAGCCCATCGCCTCGATCGCCCGAGCGCGGCCGCTCTGCGCGGCGAACTCCCCCATCGCGGCGGGGCCTGCCGCTCCCCCACCATCGTCGGGCGCGCGCACGAGGAGCGCCACCCTGCGCTCCGGCCAGACAAAATCGCCGCGGCAGCGTTCCTCGCGCTCGAGCGCCTGCGCCTCGGGGCTGAGCTCGATTGCCGCGTTCAGCTCAGGCCGCGGCCACGCGAGGCCCCCTACACGCACGGGCAGCGTGAGCAGCATGTCGAGCCGCGCCTGGAAGGGCGAGGCGGCCCCGGCGCGCGCATACGGCACCGCCCTGCGCGTCATCGCCACGCCGCACATACCCGGGAAATCCGCCACGGCCTGCTCGAGCTCCCCGATGGTCAGAAGCGGCGGGCGCTCGTACACCTCGGGCTCCTCGAGGGCGGGGCGCGGGTGCTGCGCCCGCGCGTTCTCCGCGAGCAGGAACTGCGCAGCGCGGGCGCGCCTCGTCGGCCACCAGACCCCGTACGTGCCCGCGAACTCGTACATGAGCTCGATGCTCTCGAGGAGGCTCAGGTTGTTCGCGTAGCGGAGCACCGTGAGCGCAGGGGCGGTCACGGCAAGGCCGCCCCCGATGTCGTGGAGATAGCGCGCCGGAATCTCCCGATACGAGCGCCGCGCGTACAGGATATGGCTCAATGTGTCCCGCTCCCCCGGACGGCAGATCGCCTGCACGGGCAGGTTGACGCCCTTCAGGTCACCGAGGAGCCTGGCGTGCACCGCGCGCACGGCCTCGTTCGCGTTGCGGCGGAGCGGAATCGTGCAGCAATCCCTCAACCGGCCGTCCTCCGGCAGGCGCGCGAGATCCTCCTCGGTCACCTGCCGCATGCGCACGTCCTCGGGCGTGCGCCACCAATCGAGCGCGGAACCATCGCAGATGATCATGGGACCTCCTTGCAATCGAGGCCGCCCGCGCATGCGGGAGCCGGCCTTCCCGTGCTCGGAGCATCTCACGCGCATCCAACCGCTTTCCCGCTCCTTCTTGCAGAAACCTTGGCGCGAACCTGACACCCGGCTGGCACATGCGCGATGCGCCAGGTGGGGCGGCACGTGTAAAAACGCGCCGTCTGAACCACTGGTATCTGCATGCCGAAACGCTCCACCGAGATTCCACAGGGGCGCCTGTCCTCCTTGCTGCCGGGACGCGATCGGCGCAAAAACGACGGGCGACCCGGGCGCAGATGCCCGAGCCGCCCGGATAGGCGCATATGGGAAGGCTGTCGCCGCCTACATCTCGATGTAGTCCTTGAGCTTGCTCGAGCGGCTCGGATGGCGGAGCTTCGCTAAGGTCTTGCTCTCGATCTGGCGGATGCGCTCGCGCGTCACGCCGAACACGCGGCCGACCTCCTCGAGCGTGCGTGGGTTGCCGTCGACGAGGCCGAAGCGGAGCTCGATGACCTTGCGCTCGCGGTCGGCGAGCGAGTCGAGCACCTGCGAGAGCTGCTCCTGGAGCATGGAGAAGCTCGCCGCATCGGGCGGGACGACCGCCTGGGAGTCCTCGATGAAGTCGCCGAGCTGGGAGTCCTCCTCCTCGCCGATGGGCGTCTCGAGTGAGACGGGTTCCTGCGAGATCTTCTGGATCTCGCGCACGCGGTCGGCGCTGATGCCCATCTCCTCACCGATCTCCTCGGGGGTTGGGTCGCGGCCGAGGTCCTGCAGCAGCTGGCGCTGGACGCGCACGAGCTTGTTGATGGTCTCGACCATGTGCACCGGAATGCGGATGGTGCGCGCCTGGTCGGCGATGGCGCGGGTGATGGCCTGGCGGATCCACCACGTGGCGTACGTGGAGAACTTGAAGCCCTTCTCGTAGTCGAACTTCTCCACCGCGCGGATGAGGCCGAGGTTGCCCTCCTGGATGAGGTCCAGGAACAGCATGCCGCGCCCCACGTAGCGCTTGGCGATGGAGACGACGAGGCGCAGGTTCGCGCTGATGAGCGCCTGCTTGGCGTCGAGACCCACCTGCTCCACGCGGGTGAGGCGGCGCATCTCGGCGCGCGTGAGCTCGAGCTCGCCGCGATCGGCGGCCTCGAGCTTCTCGGTCGCGTCGAGGCCGGCCTCGATCTTCATGGCCAGGTCGACCTCGTCCGCAGCGGTCAGCAGGTCGACCTTGCCGATCTCCTTGAGGTACATGCGCACCGGGTCGCCGGTGAGCATGACGGTCGAAGCATCGATGCCGCGCACGCGGGAACGCGAGCGCGACGTGCGGGCGCGCGGCTTCTTCTTGCGCGCGGAACCCATCTCGGACTCGGCGATCTTGGCGACCTTGATGTCGTGGTCCTCGATGCTCTCGTCATCCAGGTCGCCGTCGAGGTCGTCGACGCCCAGGTCGTCGTCGGAGCCGGCGTCCGCGCCGAGCGGCAGGTCGTCGTCGGACTCCCCTTGGGAGACCACCTCGATGCCGCGGTCACGGAGCGAACGGTAGATAGAGGTAAGCTGTGCATCGTCGATATCGACGTCCTTCAGGACGATCTGGATCTCGTCCTCGGAAACAGACCCGGATACAGAGCCCCTGTCTACGAGCGCGTTGATATACGCATCGAGCCCGGTATCCTTCTTCTCGGTCTTCTTCGGCACAAAAGCTCCCTTCCTCAGTCCACGGGACTCATTACTTTAACACAGCTCTCTATACCCAGTACGTGGGAATATGTAGCCAGGAAAATTATTCGCCCAGCTTTCGACAAATACCCGTGGCGGCAACGCGCGATCAGGCGCCGGCGAAGGGGTCGGCGATGCCGCTGACGGCCTTCTGCAGCTCGCGCTGGCGCGCGGCGAACTGGGTCGCCTGGATGGTGAGCTCGCGGCGCTGGGCGCGGTCGAGGGAGCGGTCCTGGCGCAGCCGCGCCTGCACCGCGCGGAGCCTGCGCTGCACGGTGTAGAGCTCGAGCGTGTTCATGAGGAACTCGATCGTCACATCGGTCGGATGCGTGCTCGTGGAGGAGACGAGGCCGCTGGACACGAGCTGCGGCGCCTCGGGGCACACGGCGAGGACGGCCTGCATGGCGTCGGCGGCCGACGTCCCCGCGGGCGTGGCGAGCACCGCCCACGCAATCGATTCGTGGCGCGGGTCGATCCAGTCGATCTCGGTGATGCGCTCGGCGAAGGGGCGGAATGCGTCCGGGGAGCTCGTGAGCAGCGTGAGCAGCTCGCGCTCGCAGGCGAGCGCCCGGCGCTCGAGGTCGGTGAGCACCACGGGAGCCGCGGGGGCCGCCATGGCACCCGGCGCGGCGGCCTGCGCGGGGGCGGCCGCGTCGTCGAAGCCGTGCGCATCGTCGGGGATGTAGTCGTAGGGCACCTCGTCCGCCTCGTCCGCGTATGTGGCGGCGGGCTCGCCCGCACCCCGCATGGCGCCCGCGCGCTGCCCGCGCGCCGCGTCGCGCGCCTGCTCGCGCCGGCGCGCCGTCGCCTCCTCCCCCTGCACGGTTCGGAAGACGCGCTGCGCAGCCGAGCGCACGGTCTCGGCGTCGAGCCCGAGCAGGTCGGCGATCTGCATGTAGTAGGAATCGACGAGGTAGCTCGCACGGAGCGGGTAGATGAGCCGGCAGGCCTCGTCGAGGGCGGCCGCGCGGCCACCGGGCGTGACGGTGTCGCTGCGCTCCTCGAGCTTGCGGAAGACGAAGTCCATGAGGGGCTCGGCCTCGGCGAGGAGCGCCCGCAGCGCGTCGCCGCCCCGCGCCGTGATGAACTCCATGGGGTCCATGCCGTCCGGGAGCACGACGCAGCGCAGGTCGACCGTGCTCTGCTCGATGAACTGGATCGCGCGCTCCGCCGCCTTCTGGCCGGCGGCGTCGCCGTCGAAGAGGTAGACGATCTGCTTGGCGAAGCGCGAGAGCGTCTTCACGTGGTATTCGGTGAGCGCGGTGCCGAGCGTGGCCACGACGTTGCCGATCCCCGCCTCGTGGCAGGCGATGGCATCGGTGTAGCCCTCGACCACGACGGCCTGCGCCTCGGCGACGATATGCTCCTTCGCCCAGTTGAATGCGTAGAGGTTCTTCTTCTTATGGAAGACGGCGGTCTCGGCGGTGTTGAGGTACTTCGGCTGGCCGTCGCCCATGATGCGCCCGCCGAACGCGACGCACGCGCCCCGCTCATCGAAGATGGGGAACATCACGCGCTCGTAGAAGCGGTCGGCCAGGTTGCCCCCGTTGCGGCGCACGGCGACGTTCGCGTCGATCATCTCCTGCGCGGTGAAGCCCTGCGCGCTGAGGTGCGCCACGAGCGCTCCCCTCCCCGGCGCGTACCCGAGCCGATACTTCCGGCAGACGTCCGAGCCCATGTGGCGCGACGAGAAGTACGAGCGCGGGCGCGCATCCCGGCCGCGCATGAGCTGCATATGGTAGAAGTTCGAGGTCTCCTCGCACACGTCGATGATGCGGGAGCGCTTCGTGCCGCGGCGCGCCTGGTGCGCCTCTTCCTCAAGCTCGATGCCCGCGCGGTCCGCGAGGTAGCGGACGGCCTCGGGAAACGACAGGTTCTCGCGGCGCATGACGTAGGTGAAGCAGTCGCCGCCCTCGCCGCAGCCGAAGCAGTGCCACACCTGCGTGGCGGGGATCACATGGAACGAGGGGGTCTTCTCGCCATGGAACGGGCAGCAACCCCACAGGTCCTGGCCGCGCGGCTTGAGCGGAACGGTCTCCTGCACGAGCGCGACGAGGTCGGTCGCGGCGCGGACGCGGTTCTTATCTTCCTCCGAGATCATCGAGCACCACCCCGTCCTCACCGAGCTCACGCTTCACGCTATCGATATCATCGAGCACCGTGCGGACAAGCTCATCACGCGTCGAGAACTTCACGAGCCCGCGCAGCCGGCGGACGAACGCGATCGAGATGGCGTCCCCGTAGATGTCGCCGGAAAAGCCGATGAGGTTCGCCTCCAAGGCGGCCGAGGCGGCGTTATGGGCGAACATGGGGGGAACGCCGACGTTCACCGCGGTCGGCCAGGCGACGCCGCCCACGAGCGCGATGCCCCCGTATACGCCCTCGGCGGGCACCTGCAGGGCAGGGTCGTAGGCGATGTTCGCGGTGGGAAAGCCCATGCCCGCCCCCTCGCCGCGCCCGTGCACCACCGTGCCGCGCAGCAGGTAGCGACGGCCGAGCTCGCACGAAGCGGCATCGAGCTCGCCCGCGGCAAGGTGCGCGCGGATGTTCGAGGCGGAAACGACCTCGTCGCCGCTGCGGAGCAGCTCGTGGCCGAAGAGCTCGATGCCCCGCTCGGCGCACCAGCCCCGCATGACCGCGACCGTCGAGGCGCCGCCGCGCCCCAGGCGAAAATCGCTCCCCACGTGGACGGCGCGCACATCGCAGCATGCAAGGAGCACGTCCGTGAAGAAAGCGGCGTGATCGAGGCGCGCGAGCGCGCGCGTGAAGGGGATGACGAGCACCGCGTCCACGCCCGATGCGGCGAGCAGCGCAAGGCGGTCGGCAGCCGCGGTGAGCTTCGGCGCGGGGCGGGGCGCAACGACCGTATCGGGGTCGGGGTCGAAGGTGACGGCGACCGCGCGCATGCCCCGCGCGCGGGCGTCTGCGACCGCGGCATCGATGAGCGCGCGATGCCCGCGGTGCACGCCGTCGAAAGCGCCGATCACGGCGACGGCGGCGCCGAGCGCGGAGAGCGCGCCGGGCGCCCACGGGACGACGGGCGCCGTTGTAGCACCGGGTTTCGGGATGATGAGGTCGCGGCGCAGCTCGCCGAGAGAGGGCATCATGGGCGCACTCCCTCGATGGGCTGGGGGAAGACGTCGCGCGGGCGGGCGCGCCCGAACTCGATGTCGGCGAGGGCGACGAGGCGCTGCGCGCAGGTGAGCGCCGCGCGTCCGCCCTCGAGGGCCTCCGCGCCGCGCACGGGGACCGCCTTGCCGCAGAGGATATCGCCCATGAGGGCCTCATCGACGGGAAGCGCGGGCAGGCCGAGCGCCGCCACGGGGTCGAGAGCCGCCTCTCGCACGGCCTCGACCGTGACGTCATCGAGCGCGACGCAGCGTGCGGCATCAACCGAGCCCGAGGCTGTCCGGCGGAGCCCCGCGAGATGGGCCGCGGAATCGAGCGCGCGCCCCAGGTCGCGGGCGAGCGCGCGGATGTAGGTCCCCTTGCTCACCGTGAAGCCGACCGTCCACACGGGCGCGCCCGCGTCATCGGCGATGCCGAAGAGGGTCGCTTCGCGCACCTCGATCGGGCGCGCCTCGAGCTCGAGCTCCTCGCCCGCGCGGGCGCGCGCATAGGAGCGCACCCCGTCGACGGAGATCGCGGAGTACGCAGGGGGAACCTGCAGGTGCGCCCCCACAAGGCCGGCGACGGCGCGCGCGGCGAAGGCCGTGTCGAAGAGCTCGGGACGCACCGGGGCGCGGCGCGTGACCTCGCCCTCCGCGTCGTCGGTCGCGGTCTCCGCGCCGAAGCGGATCTGCGCGAGATAGGACTTCTCATCGAGGGCGAGCATGCCGAGCAGGCGCGTCGCCTGGCCGATGCCGACCACCATGACGCCCGAGGCGAGCGGGTCGAGCGTGCCGGCATGGCCCACGCGCCGCTCCCCCACCGCGCGGCGCACGCGCGCCACGACGTCGTGCGAGGTGATCCCGAGCGGCTTGTCGACCGCGACGAGCGCGTTCAGCTGTGCGACCTTGCGTCGAGCCACGATGCCCCCTTTTGCAAGCGTATAGCGAGGTGTGTTAGCGCGCGGAAGGCTCGGAATCGCCGTCCACGAGCGCGGAGAGCAGCGGCAGGACGCTCGCGAGGGCCTCCTCGACCGTGCCCTCGAACGTGAAGCCGGCCGCCGCCGCATGGCCACCGCCGTCGAACGCGGCAGCGACGCCGGAGATGTCGATCGCGGACTTCGACCGCAGGTTGCCGCGGACGCGCCCGTCGTCAAGCTCCTTCAAAAAGACGCACACCTCGACGCCGCCCACGGAGCGCACGAGGTCGACGAGGCCGTCGCACTCGTCGGTCGAGACCCCGCAGCGCGCGAGGTCGTCGGCATAGGCATAGCTGTAGGCCACCCTGCCGTTCGCGACCGTGCGGATGCGCCCCATCACGATCGACTCGAGGTGCAGGTACTCGATCCGCTGGCTCTGGTACACCTCGAGCGAGATGCGCGCGGGCTCGGCACCTGCCGCGACGAGGCGCGACGCCACGACGAAGCTCTCCGGGTCCGTGTTCTGGTACTGGAAGCGCCCGGTATCCGTCACGAGCCCGCAGAACAGGCAGTTCGCGACCTCCGGTGTGAGCGGGATGTTGCAGAACGAGAGGAATTCCTCGACGAGGACCGAGGCTGCCGCGGCCTCGGGGCGGCGCACGACGATGGAAGCGAACTCAGCGCGCGCCGGATGGTGGTCGAAGCAGACGATCCGGGCGCTGCGACGGGCGACCTCGGCAGCATCCTCGAGCCGGTCGAGCACGGGGCAGTCAACCGAGATGAAGAGGTCGGGCGCCTCGTCGTAGCGCGCCGCGGGCACGAGCTCGTCCGCTCCCGGCAGGAAGCGGTAGATCCGCGGCACGGGCGCCTCGTCGGCGAGCAGGAACGCGATGCGCTTCTGCGGGAAGCGCGCGCGAAGCGCGAGGCCGAGCCCGAGCGTGGAGCCGAGGGCATCGCCATCCGGGGAGGTGTGCCCCGAGATGGCGATGGTGTCCGCGGCGTCGATGGCCTCGAAGATCGACCAGTACTCGTCCGCATAGGCGAGCTGCACGGCGCGCTCGTCGAGGATGACCTGAGCGGCGCCTACGGCATCGCTAGCCATCGAGCTCACCCGTATCCGACGACGCGTCGCCGGCGGGCTCGTCCTCGGCAGCGCCCTCGCCCTGCACGGGGTAGCCTTCCTCGTCCTTCGCCACCCCGATGGTGGGCGGGACGTTCTCGAGCGCCGCGGCGATGCGCATGGCCTCGTCCGTCGAGCGGTCGATGCGGAAATCGAGCTCGGGCACGATGCGCCAGTCGAGGGCGCGCGCCAGAAGGCTGCGGATATGGCCCTTCGCCTGGGCGAGCGCGCCGAGCACCTCCTCGTAGCGGTCGGCGTCGCACGACACGAAGATGCGCGCGTACGAGCGGTCCTGCGCCACCTCGACGCCGGTGATCGTCACGAGGTCGAGCCGGGGGTCGGCGATCTCGTAGAGCAAGATGTAGCCGAGCTTCTCACGCAGCTGCTCGGAAAGGCGGCGCGTAGCGGGTGTCTGCTTCACGGTTCTGCCCTCCTACCATCGCTATTCGGTGCGCGCGACCTCGACGACCTTGTACGCCTCGAGCTGGTCGCCCACATGGACGTCCTGGAAGCGCTCGATGCCCAAGCCGCACTCGTAGCCGGAGCGGACGGACTTGACGTCGTCCTTGAAGCGGCGCATCGAGGCGAACTTGCCGTCGAACACCACGACGCCGTCGCGCACGACGCGCACCTGGTCGTCGCGGGAGATCTCGCCCTCGATGACCATGCAGCCGGCCACGACGCCGACCTTGGGCACGCGGAAGAGCTCGCGGACCTCGGCGACGCCGGTCTGGACCTCCTCCTCCGTGGGCTTGAGCATGCCGATGCGGGCGGCGTCGATGTCCTCGATCGCCTTGTAGATGATCGAGTAGGTCTTGATCTGCACGTTCTCGCGCTCGGCGAGGTCGCGAGCCTTGGCCTGCGGGCGCACGCCGAAGCCGACGATGATCGCGTTCGAGGCCGCCGCGAGGATGACGTCGGTCTCGGAGATCGCGCCGACGGCGGAGTGGATGATGTTGATGCGCACCTCGGACTGGTCCATCTTGGCGAGCGAGTCCGCGAGCGCCTCGATGGAGCCCTGGACGTCGGCCTTGACGACGAGGTTGAGCTCCTTGAGCTCGTTCTCGTTCATCTCGGAGAAGAGCGTCTCGAGCGTGACGTGCTTGACCTTGTTCTGCTCCTCGATGCGAGCCTTGAGGGCGCGCTCGTCGGCGAGCTTCTTGGCGTCGCGATCGTCCTCGAAGACGCGGAACTCGTCACCGGCCGTGGGCACGGAGTCGAGGCCGAGGATCTCGAAGGCGTCCGAGGGCACGGCGGCGGTCTTGTGCTCGCCGTGCTGGTCGATCATGGCGCGCACGCGGCCGAAGCTCGTGCCCGCCACGAGGGCGTCGCCCACATGGAGCGTGCCGCGGTTCACGAGCACCGTGGCCACAGGGCCGCGGCCGCGGTCGAGCTTGGCCTCGATGATGTAGCCCGAGGCGAACGTGTCGGGGTTGGCCTTGAGCTCGAGCACGTCGGCCTGGAGCAGGATCGTCTCGAGCAGGTCGTCGATACCCTGGTGGGTCTTGGCAGACACGTTCACGAACATGTTCGAGCCGCCCCACTCCTCGGGGATGACGCCGTACTCCACGAGCTCCTGGCGCACGCGGTCGGGGTTCGCGTCGGGCTTGTCGCACTTGTTCACCGCCACGACGATGGGCACGCCGGCGGCCTTGGAGTGGTTGATGGCCTCGACCGTCTGCGGCATGACGCCGTCGTCGGCCGCGACGACGAGCACGACGACGTCGGTGATCTTCGCACCGCGGGCGCGCATGGCGGTGAACGCCTCGTGGCCGGGGGTGTCGACGAAGGTGATCTGGCGGCCGTTGATCTCAACCTGGGAGGCGCCGATGTGCTGCGTGATGCCGCCCGCCTCGTGCGCGGCGATGCCGGTGTGGCGGATGGCGTCGAGCAGGCTCGTCTTGCCGTGGTCGACGTGACCCATGACCGTGACCACGGGCGGACGCGGCTTGAGGTCCTCGGGGTCGTCGTAGAACGTGAAGGAGTTCTCCTCCTCGGGCGTGATGATCTTGATCTGGCGACCGAGGTCGTCGGCGACGAGCTCGACGAGGTCGTTCGACATGGACTGCGTCATGGTGAGCGGGCTGCCCAGCAGGAACAGGCGCTTGATGATGTCGTTGGCGGGGACGTCGAGCGCCTCGGCGAGCTCGGCCACCGTCACGCCCTCGGAGACGCGCACCGCGTCGAGCTCCTCGACGGAGATGCCCTGCGCCTTGGCCTGCTCGAGCTTCTGCTCGCGGGCGGCCTCGGCGGCCTCGCGCTCGCGCTTCTCCTTGCGCTTCTTGCGGCGGCCGGTGGACTCGCGCGACGCCTCCTCGACGGCGGCGCGGGCCTCCTCGAGCACGCGCTCGCGGCTGTACTCCTCGGCCTCACGCGCCATGCGGCTGTAGCGGTCGCCCTCGTCATGGCCCTTGCGGCCCTTGCGGCCCTTGCCAGCCTTCTCGGGCGCGGGGACGTCCATGCCGGCGGGGATGGACGGCGCATGCGAGGTGTGGCGCGTGCGCGTGCGCTCCTGCTCGGAGCCGCGGTTGCCGCGACGGTCGCCCTTGCGGCCGCGCGGCGCCTGGGACTCGGCCTGCTTGTTCGCGGCCTCAGCCTTCTTGCGCTCCTCGAGTACGGTCTCCTGCTGGGCGATCTGGTCGAGCAGCGACCGGAAGCGCGAGCCGGAATCCGACGCGGGGACGGCGCGGCGCTTCTGCTCGAGCTCCTCGGCCTTCTTGCGCTCGCGCTCCTGGCGGGCGGCCTCGGCCTCGGCGGCGCGGGCGGCCTCCTCCGCGGCGCGGGCGGACGCGGCGAGGCGGCGCTCCTCCTCGCGGCGCGCCTCGACGGCCAGGCGCCGCTCCTCTTCCTTGGCCGCCTCGGCGGCCTCCTCCGCGGCGGCGCGCTCCTCTTCAGCGCGGCGCTGGGCCTCGATCTCGGCCTCGCGCGCCTTGAGCACGGGAGCGAGCTCCTTGCGGACCAGCGAGACGTACTGCTGGCTCAGCGTGGAGGACGCCGACTTCGCCGGGATCATCAACCGATCCAGGTGCTCCAGGAGCTCCTTGGACGACATTCCGAATTCTTTGGCCAGGCTTGAGATGCGAACGTTCGCCATGTGCCAATCACCTACCTCTCGCGCGCGGTGCGCGCCGTGACATCCAACGGGTCTGCGATGCGGGGTGCCGGGGCACCCGACCCGCTAGATCCCCTCCTCCTCGGTGTCCGCGGCCTCCGGGTCATGGACGCCGCAGAACCGGGAGCCGGGGCGCGCCTGGTTGCGGCAGCGGATGCCGTCGGCGCTCACGAACGCGCAGCGGTTATCCTCGTCGTCCTCGCCGATGAGGTCGTCGTCGGCCTCGTCGCCCATGTGGAGGTTGCCGAGGATCTCGGCCGCGAGGCGCTCGTTCTTGATATCGATGTGCCAGCCGGTGAGGCGGGCGGCGAGGCGGGCGTTCTGGCCGTCCTTGCCGATGGCGAGCGAGAGCTGGTCATCGGGGACGATCACGCCCGCGTAGCCCTTCTCGGCGTCGATGAGCACGCGCGAGACCTTCGCCGGCGAGAGCGCGTTGGCCACGTAGCGGGCCGGGTCCGCATCCCACAGGATTACGTCGACGCGCTCCCCGCGCAGCTCGGACACGACGGTGCGCACGCGGCTGCCCTTCGGGCCCACGCAGGCGCCCACGGGGTCGAGGCGGTCGTCGAGCGAGCGGACGGCGACCTTCGAGCGGCGGCCGGGCTCGCGGGCGATGGACTTGATCTCGACCGTGCCCTCGTAGATCTCGGGCACCTCGAGCTCGAAGAGGCAGCGGATGAGCGCCGGGTGGGTGCGGGAGATGACGATCGGCGGGCGCGAGTGCTCGCCCTTGGTGGCGGGCTCGGTGGAGTTGGGGTCGCGGACGTCGATGATGACGGCGCGCAGGCGCTGGTTGTGCAGGTAGCGCTCGCCCGCGGGGCGCTCGTTGCGCTCCTCGGGGTAGCGGCGCTGGTCGAAGTGGGGCAGCTCGGCCTCGACGCCCTCGCGGATCTTCACGATGGTGAAGTCGGGCGTGGACTGCAGCACCGTGCCCGTGATGATGTCGCCGATGCGGTCGGAGAACTCCTCGTAGATCTGCTCGCGAGCGGACCTGCGCACGAGGGTGTTGATGGCCTCCTTCGCGTGCTTGGCGGCGATGCGGCTCGTGTCCTTGGGGGTCACGTCGCGCTTGGTGAACTCGGTGTACTCGTCGGTCTCCTCGTTGTAGGACTCCTCGACGGGCACGAGCTCGTAGACGTAGATCTTGCCGCTCGCGCGGTCGATGGTGACCTCGGCGCCGAAGGGGAGGTGCAGGATGGTGCGGTAGCTCTCGGCGAGCGAGCGCTCGAGCTCGTCGATGAGCGCGAGCTGGTTCAGGTGCTTCTCCTGGCAGAGCTCCATGAGAGCTTCCATCATCTCGGATGCCATGTTAGTTCTTCCCTTCCTTCTGCTTGAAGTCGAAGACCGGCTTCAGGGTGCATTTCTTGATGTCATCGAAAGCGAACTCGAGGCGCTCCCCGTCCTCGAGCTCGAGCGTGGCGGAGGTGTCGGACGCGGCGGCGATGACGCCCTTGAAGCGCCGGCGCCCCTCGGTCGCGGTGGTCGTGAGCTCGCAGGTCTCACCCTGGAAGCGCATGAAGTCGCTCGGGCGACGCAGCGGACGGTCGAGGCCCGGCGAGGACACCTCGAGCGTATAGGGGCTCGCGATGGGATCGAGCGCCTCGACGGCGTCGCTCACCCAGGCGGTCTGCGCGCACACCTCGTCGAGCGAGAGCGACGCACCCCCCTCCCCCTCGAGGCGCACGCGGACGCAGGGCGCCTTCGTGGCACCGGTGATCTCGACGTCGACGATGTCGACGCCATGGGTCGGGGCGAGCCGCTCGAGCTCGTCGATGATGAGCTGCTCGGTCTTGCTCTTGACCATGTGCACCTCCTTGCAAGAAAAAGGAGCACGGGCAAAACCCGCACTCCTCTCACAACACGTCAATTACCGTGTAAAACTATAGCACAAGCAGGTCAGACAGGTAACATCTGCGCCTGCGCGCGCCCCGGGGAGGCATCCGTCTCCTCAATAGCTCCACATGTAAAATTACCCCAGGGGTTATTTTACATGCGCGCCAAAACCTACTTCACCACGAGGTTCACGAGCTTGCCCGGCACGCAGATGGCCTTGACGATGGTCTTGCCCTCGATCCACTTCGCGGCGGCCTCCTCCGCGACGGCGCGCATCTCGTCCTGGGTCGCGTTGGTGGAGACCTCCACGCGCGCGCGGACCTTGCCGAGCACCTGCACCGCGATCTCCACGGTGTCGCTCGCGGCCTCCGCCAGGTCGAACTCCGGCCACGGCGCCGTGTAGACGCTCTCGGTGTGGCCGAGCGCCGCGTGCCAGAGCTCGTCCGCCCAGAACGGGCAGATGGGCGCGAGCACGCTCACGATGTCGGTCGCGACGAGCCACGAGAGCGCGGCATCGCGCGACGCCGGGTCGGTCTCGGTGGCGTTGAGGTAGGCGCTCGCGGCGTTCACGAGCTCCATGATGGCGGAGATGGCCGTGTTGAACTGCTGGCGGTCGAAGTCCTCGGTGCACTTGGCGAGCGTGCGGTGCCGCTCGCGGTAGAGCTGCTTGGCCGCCGCGTCGAGCGAGCCGGGGTTGAGGCGCGCGGAGGCGTCGCCCGCCTGGGCGAGCTGCCACACGATGCGCCAGGCGCGCTTGATGAAGCGGTTCGCGCCGGCCACGGCGTCCTCGTCCCAATCGAAGTCCTTCTCGGGCGGCGCGATGAACAGGATCGCGAGGCGCATGGTGTCCGCGCCGTACGGCTCGATGACCGAGGACGGCGGCACGACGTTGCCCTTGCTCTTGGACATCGTCTCGCCGTTCGCGTCCTTCACCATGCCCTGGCAGAGCAGGTTGGTGAAGGGCTCGTCCACATCGAGCATCCCCAGGTCGCGCAGGGCCTTCGTGAAGAAGCGCGAGTAGAGCAGGTGCAGGATGGCGTGCTCGATGCCGCCGATGTAGTTGTCGACGGGCATCCAGCGCGCGGCCGCCTCGCGGGAGAACGGCAGCTCGGTGTTGTGCGGGTCGCAGTAGCGCAGGTAGTACCAGCTCGAACACGTGAAGGTGTCCATGGTGTCGGTCTCGCGCCGCGCCGGGCGCCCGCACACCGGGCACGTGGTCTCATAGAACTCGCGGCACTCGGCGAGCGTCTCGCCGGCGCCCAGGTCGAGGTTCGCGGGCAGCATCACGGGCAGCTGGTCCTCGGGCACGGGGACGATGCCGCAGTGCTCGCAGTGGACGGCGGGGATGGGGTTGCCCCAGTAGCGTTGGCGGCTGATGAGCCAGTCGCGCAGGCGGTACTCCACCTTGCGGCGGCCGGTGCCCGCGGCCTCGAGGTCGGCCACGATCGCGGCCTCGCCCTCGGAGTGCTTGCCGCCGCGCATGCCGGTGTACTTGCCGCTCTGCACGAGCGTGCCCTCCGCCACATGCGCCTCGTCCCAGTCGACGGTCTCGGCGTGGTAGGTGTCGATGGACTCGCCCGCCTCCTCGAGGGCGGCGCGCTCGTCGTCCATGAGGATGATGGGCACGATGGGCAGGCCGTACTTGCGGGCGAACTCGAAGTCGCGCTGGTCGCCGCAGGGCACGGCCATGACGGCGCCCGTGCCGTAATCGGAGACGACGTAGTCGGCCACCCAGACGGGCACCTTCTGGCCGGAGACCGGGTTCACCACGTAGCGGCCGGTGAAGGCGCCGTGCTTCTCGAGGGCGCCCTGGGCGCGCTCCACGGCCGAGACCTTCTCGGCGCGCGCGATGACGGCGCGCACATCGGCCTCGTACTCCGTCCCCTCGACGAGGTCGAGAAGGCCCTTGTACTCGGGGGCGAGCAGGAAGAACGTGCAGCCGAAGAGCGTGTCGGCGCGCGTGGTGAAGACGGTGATCTTGCCCTCGTCGCCGGGGATGGGCTGGCCGTCGGCGTCGCAGAGCCTGAAGTCGACCTCCGCGCCCTCCGAGCGGCCGATCCAGTTGGCCTGCATCTGCTTCACGCGCTCGGGCCAGCCGGGGAGCTTCTCGAGGTCGTCCAGGAGCTCCTGGGCGTAGTCGGTGATCTTGAAGTACCACTGCTCGAGGTCGCGCTTCTCGGGCACCGAGCCGCAGCGCCAGCAATGCCCCTCCGTGACCTGCTCGTTGGCGAGCACGGTGTTGCAGCTGGGGCACCAGTTCACCGGGCTCTTCTTGCGGTAGACGAGGCCGCGCTCCCAGAGCTTCTCGAAGATCCACTGGCCCCACTTGTAGTAGTCGGGGTCGCAGGTCTTCACGAGGCGGTCCATGTCGTAGGAGAAGCCCATGCGCTTCATCGTGGCGAGCGCCTGGTCCATGTTCTTATACGTCCACTCGCCCGCCTGGGTGTTGTGCTTGATGGCGGCGTTCTCGGCCGGCAGGCCGAACGCGTCGAAGCCGATGGGGTGCAGCACGTCGAAGCCGCGCATGCGCGCCTGGCGCGCCATGGCGTCGCCGATGGTGTAGTTGCGCGCGTGGCCCATGTGCAGGTCGCCCGAGGGGTATGGAAACATCTCGAGGACGTACTTCTTGGGCTTGGCGGGGTCTTCATCCACGGCGAAGAGGTTCTCGTCCTCCCACGCCTTCTGCCACTTGGCCTCGATGGCCTGGGCATCATAGGCGGGGATCTCGCCGGGTTTCTGCGAATCGCTGCAATGATCGCACATGCGGGCGCTCCTTGGGTCAAAAACGGTAACGTTCGAGATTCTAGCAGGTTTTCTCGGGACGTGCCCTCTTGAACCGAAGCGCGCGGTGACGCGGGCTGCGCGCTATGCCGCCGGCTCGCCGGGAACGATGAATCCCGGCGTCACGCCCCCGCGGTAGCCGCACGAGGGGTCGAGCGTAAGGTCGATGCGCTGCTCCGTGCCGGGCGCGGCCGCACCCAGGCGGCACAGGACGCGCACCGCATCGGCGCCCGCCGCCTCGACGCCCTCGATGGATGCCTCGACCTCGGCGCCGCCCGCATCGCTGGCCGCGATGGAGAACGACGACGCGTCGAGCGCGGGGACGGCGCTCCCGTCGTCCGCGCTGAGGGCGAGGGTGACCGCGACGACGGGGTACTGGCTCGCGGAGATGTCCGTCACCCGCAGGGCGAGGTGCGGGAGCTCGTGGTTCTCGACCGGCTGGAGCGCCTCGGACGCATCGGCGGGCGCGTCCTTCTCCACCGTCACGCTGGAGAGCACGGCGCCGTACACGAGGGCGAAGCAGCCGAGCACGAGCGCGAGGACGGCCACGGCGGCGATGACGAGCGACGCCGTCCCGTGCCGGGCGGTGAGCGCGCGCAGGCGGCGGAGGGCTGCGGGGGCGTCGCCATCCTCGGAGGCAGGGTCTGCAGCAGGGTCGGCTTCTGCGGAATCGTCGTCCGGAAGGGTGGCATCCGGGTCGGGCTCGAAGGGGTCGTCGTTCAGGATGGCGTCGACGAAGTCGGCGTCGAAGAGGGCGTCATCGAGCGCGCGCTGTCCGGCCTCGAACGCGTCATCGCCCTCGATGTCTGCGTCAACGTCGGCGGGTGCGCCATCATCCGCTACAGCGGGCGCGCCGTCATCGGCTGCGGCGGGCGACGCGAGCCCGTCCTCTTCCTGATCCCACTCCATGGCAGCCCCCTTTCGGCATGCGATGGAACCCAGTGTAGCAAATCTCCCGCCACCGGCAGCGTGCGCGGGCGTCGCGGGGCCGCGCTGAACGGCCGTTTGAGGCGCCGAACGGAAACGGGGCGCCCTCCCGGACGCCCCGTGCTGCCGTCGTAGTTCGCCCACCGCCCGATCCGAGCGGAACGGTGCGCGCTTACTGGTAGCTCACCGTCTGATGGTTGCGGTCCTTCACGACGACGTCGTGCGCGCCGCCCTCGACGATCGAGGTGGCCGAGACGAGCGTGAGGCGCGCCTTCTGCTGGAGCTCCTTGATGGAGAGGGCGCCGCAGTTGCACATCGTCGACTTGATCTTGTAGAGCGTGGCGTTCACGCCGTCCTTGAGCGAGCCGGCGTAGGGCACGTAGGAGTCGACGCCCTCCTCGAAGGCGAGCTTCGAGGCGCCGCCAAGATCGTAGCGCTGCCAGTTGCGGGCGCGCGCCGAGCCCTCGCCCCAGTACTCCTTCATGTACTGGCCGTTCACGTTCACGCGCGCCGTGGGGCTCTCGTCGAAGCGGGCGAAGTAGCGGCCGAGCATCATGAAGTCGGCGCCCATGGCGAGCGCGAGCGTCATGTGGTAGTCGTAGACGATGCCGCCGTCGGAGCAGACGGGCACGTAGACGCCGGTCTCCTCGAAGTACTCGTCGCGCGCGCGGCACACGTCGATGAGCGCCGTGGCCTGGCCGCGGCCGATGCCCTTCGTCTCGCGCGTGATGCAGATGGAGCCGCCGCCGATGCCCACCTTCACGAAGTCCGCGCCGCAGTCGGCGAGGAAGCGGAAGCCGTCACCGTCCACGACGTTGCCGGCGCCGACCTTGACGTCGTCACCGTAGCAGGCGCGGATCCACTCGATGGTGCGCTTCTGCCACTCGCTGAAGCCCTCGGAGGAGTCGATGCACAGCACGTCGGCGCCGGCCTCGAGCAGCAGCGGCACGCGCTTCTCGTAGTCGCGCGTGTTGATGCCCGCGCCCACCATGTAGCGCTTGTTCGCATCGAGGAGCTCGTTGGGGTTGGACTTGTGGCTGTCGTAGTCCTTGCGGAACACGATGCCCACGAGGTGGTCGTTCTCGTCCACCACGGGAAGCGCGTTGAGCTTGTTGTCCCAGATGACGTCGTTGGCCTTCTTGAGGGTGATGTTCTTGTCGCCCACGATGAGCTGCTCGCGCGGGGTCATGAACGTGGCGACTTTCATGTTCGGGTCGTCGCGGCTGGGACGGTAGTCGCGGCTCGTCACGATGCCGAGGAGCTTGCCGTGCGCCGTGCCGTCCTCGGTGACGGGCATGGTGGAATGGCCGGTGCGGTTCTTGAGGTCCATGACCTCGGCCATCGTCATGTCGGGCGTGAGGGTGGAGTCGGACACGACGAAGCCCGCCTTGTGATCCTTCACGGCCTTGACCATGGCGGCCTCGGACTCGGGGGTCTGGTTGCCGTAGATGAAGCTCATGCCGCCCTCGGTGGCGAGCGCGATGCCCATCTCCTCGCCGGAGACGGACTGCATGATGGCCGAGACCATGGGGATGTTCAGGCTGATGGCGGACTCCTCGCCGCGCTTGAACTTGACGAGCGGGGTCTTGAGGTTCACATTCGCCGGGATGCACTCCGAGGACGAGTAGCCGGGCACCAGCAGGTACTCAGAGAACGTGTGGGATTCACCGGGAAAGAACATGGCCATGGATACTCCTCCTCTGGGGTTGGGCGCGATCCAGGGGCGGGCTCAGCGGCGCCGCCTCCACGTCGCGCGTCTTCGCGAATGGGGCCGCCTGACCGAGCGACCTCGCTGGCCATTGTAGCGCAGGCCGGACGCGGCTCGCACGACCCTGCCGGGCTGCGAAAAACCTGCACGGAGCGACGGAGGGGCGACGTTCCCCTCCCCCCGCGCGGCGTGAGGGGGTGCGGCGGGCGGAGCATGGAGGGCGGCGGCGCTCGTCCACCTCGTGTGGCGCAAGAGCACGCGGCAGCGCCACTCACCTCCCCCTACGTGACGCGTAGGCGTGCATCGGCGTCATTCGTCCGCTCAGCGTGGCACGCGGGCGCCCGGCGGCGTCATTCGTCCGCTCAGCGTGGCACGCGGGCGCTCGGCGGCGCCATTCGTCCGCTCAGCGTGGCGAACACTGCGCTCGCATCCCATTCATCCGCCCTGTGTGGCGCTCCTGCAACTCATCCCTTCCATGTGGCGATCTGCCTGGTAATATCGACTCGTCTATCAGCGATTTTCTCACTCGCATGTTCGGCCTGCAATTCGTCACGTCAACGTGGCGAATAATCGCCACGCAGAAGGGACGAATGAGGAAACGCGCTGGGCGATAACGTGACGGGTGTAAGCGTAACCAATTACGCCGCCATTCCACCCGTGCCTTCGTAGGTCACATGGTCACCGGATCGCGCAGGGCTCGCCACGCGCCCCATGTCAGATTTTGGCAAGGTTTGTACCACTGGTACCTGCGGAAACCCTTTACCGAATAAACCTTGCACGCCCCTTGCGCAATGGGGCTCGACGGAGCACGATGGGCTTCCCTACCCGTCCGCGGGATCGGAGCGACCATGGGTATGAGCGAAACCGGCTTGGGAAACATCTTCATCTGCGGGCGCTCAGCGCTGCACATCTACCGCCCCCAAACGGAGCTGGCGCATATCTCCCGGCTCCTCTACCAACGAACGCGCCGGGCAACGCCCCGCCTCCCCCGCCCGACGGCGCCGACCGCGAAGACCTGCCAGGCCATCGCCGCGATGTATCGCATCCCGCTTCCACTCGACACGCTGGTCGTGCGCTCCCGCGACCGCAGGAAGCACAGCGGCGCCACCACATCGCTCGATGCGGATCCCGTGCACGTCGCGTCCTTCATTGAGCTCGAGCCGTCGATATACCTCGCTTCCCCCGAGCTCGTCTACTATCAGCTCGCCCGGGGCGCCGATACCGCGCGCGCATGGATGCTCGCCATGGAGCTCGTCGGCTGCTACGCGCTCGAGATCGAGGGCGACGGAATGCATGGGCGCGTACCGCTCACGACGCCCGCCGCGCTCGACACGTTCTTCGAAGCATCCGCAACCCCATGCCGCAAAGCCCCCGCCCGGCGTATCCTAGAGGTTCTCACCCCGGGCGCGCGCTCGCCCCGCGAGGCGCAGCTCGCCGCACTCGCGCGCCTCCCCCGCCGGTGGGGCGGCTGGGGCATCCCGGGCATTGCACTCAACCGCAGGCTCGAGCTCACGCCCGCCGCGCGCACCGTGGCCGACCGGTCGTACCTCGAGGTCGACATGTACATCGAGGCGCTCGGCCTCGTCCTGGAGTACGACAGCGACGACTTCCATCTCACGCGCGAGGCGCACGAGCGCGACGCTCGCAAGATCAACGCCCTCAAGATGATGGGCGTCCGCCTCATGTCCATTACGAACGGGCAGCTCGCGTCATGGGAGGCGCTCAACGCGCTCATGGACGGCCTGGAGCGCGACGGCGCGTTCCACCGGCACCCTGCGACACCAGGGATTCGGAACAAGCAGCGCGCGCTATGGGAGCGGTTGCTCAGCGCGGAAACCACCGTGCGGTAGCCTCCGAGCGAAGCCCGCGCGCCACGCGGTCGCCCGCGCCCTGAGCCGAGGCTACCCGAAGAACGCCTTGAGGCCGATGATGATGAGCACGATGCCGCCCGCGACCTGCGCATGGCTGCCGAAGCGCGCGCCGAGCCGGCGACCCGCGATGAGCATCGCGACGCAGCAGGCGAACGTAGCGATGCCGATCATCCCGCCGTAGAGCACGATGTTCGCGCCGCTCGCCGCGAGGGAGACGCCTACCACGAAGGCGTCGATGGAGGTCGCGACGGCCTCGGCAAGGATCGTGGCGTATGTGAGGCGCGTCGTCGAGCAGGCCTCGGGGTCGCGCAGCTCGCGCACGGCCTCGACGATCATCTTCCCGCCCACGAACGCGAGGATCGCGAGCGAGACGATGCCCGCGTACGCCTCGATGATAGGCGCGATGAGCGTCCCGCCGAAGAAGCCGGCGATGGGCATGGCCATCTGGAAGAGCGCGAAGAGCACGGGCATGGCGAGCTTTTTGCCGGCGGGCATGTCGGGCTCGCAGAGCGTGTTCGAAAGCGTCACCGCCATGGCGTCCATGGCGAGCGCGACGCCCAGAAACAGGCTCTCGATCAGGTTTGCGAGGGTGAATCCCAGCATGATGAATCCCTTCGAACCGGGCACGACGACGGCGCCGTGCACGCGAAACGGGCGCAGAGCCGAGACTCCGCGCCAAGATGAGCGTATCGAGCGGGAAGCGGGGCGAACCCGCACCGGCTTTACGGCTCGGGGGGATTGCAGAAGAGGCGAAGCGCCTGGTCGAGGCTGTCGACGACATCGATGGGGTCATCGACGCCGGCAAACAGCTGCAGGTAGCAGGCTTCGTCCGTATCGACGATCGAGATGCTCGCGCGCGCGTCCTCGAAGCTGCGCCGCGCGGCATGGACATGCTCGAAGAGGGCGCGGAAGCGCTCGCAGCGCGCTCGGGGCGCCTCATCGCAGCTACCCGTAAGGCAGAAGCCCACGGCCGCGCCGAACCCGTGCTCCAGCGTGCGCGCGGCGATGCCGCAGTCGGGATGCGTCGCGAGGCCCGGGTAGCGCACGAAGCCCACGGCCGGGTGGCAGGACAGGTAGGAGGCGATGGCGCGCGCATGGTCGAAACACGCCTGCTCGCGGGCGGCGAGGGTATCGAGCGCGGCACTGAGGGCGGCGACGTCGGATGCGCTCGGGGCGCAGGCGGCAGACGCGGTTCCCGGTGCGCCCAGCCCGAAGGAGAGGAGGCGGAAGGCGTCCTCGGCAACGGGGTTCGCCGACCGATGCCTGCCATGCGCCACCTGGGAACGGGCGACGGACACCGCGACGAGCGGCGAAGCGAGCATACCCGGCGCCACGCTCTCGAGCGCCTCGACCACGATGTGCGCCCCCTGGGCGAGCGGGCGGCAGCCGAAGGGCGTGGGCAAGGTGTTATCGATCACGAGGATGGCACCGACCGTCTGCGCCGCCGCGGCGAGCGCGCGGATATCGGCCACGCGCAGGGTCGCGGCGTCGATCGAGGGGACGAACCAGAAGAGCCGACCCGACGAGATACCCGCGGGGTGCGCATACGAGGCGGGAGAGCCCTGCGGGACGAGGCGGTCGCGCTCGGCCTGCTCGGCATCGACCAGCTCGGAGGCGGCGAAGAACGCCTGAGGAGTGAGCTCATCGGCAAAGGAGAGGTGCTGCCAGCGGAACAGCTCCGTCCAGCGCGCGCGACCCGAGCCGCAGAACGCCACGATGCGGTCGTGCGCGCCGACGATCCCCGTCTGCGCGAGCACATCGGCGGCGTCGCCCGCCCGGACGATCCACGTGGCGCGCGCACCGTGGGCAGCCGCGTATCTGTCACAAAGCTCACTCAGTTGCTGCGACATGCACTCCCCCTTTCCAAAACGCGACTCGACCAGTATAGCGACAAGCGCCGCCCGCCGCCAACGACATGGCCCGCGATGCAACCGATCGCACGCAATGATATTTCGCAATAGCCAGCAATGAACGCTTGCATTGCGCAAGACGTTACATTATCTTCTGAAACATATAGCGCACCTTGTCCAGGCGGCTGTTTGGACGGCGGGGCTGGATGACTGGCTTGCCGACAGCGGCCTGATACCCTTTCAGTTCTGTAAGGCATACGCTCTGCCCGTTGGTGTAAAAGGCCAGATCAGTACGGTATGCCTGTATACAGCGGGCGGGAATCTCGCCAGTAAAGACAACTTCATCCTTTTTTACCTGGACCGTTTCGATGGTGGCACAGTATTTCGGTGCATCATGATAAGCCCTGGAAAGATATTCCCGGGGCGCATAGAGGGTGAAGGAGAGATAAGGTTCCAGCAGTTGCGTCCCTGATTCCTTCAATGCCTGTTCCAATACAATCGGGGCCAATGAGCGGAAGTCCGCCGGCGTGCTGACCGGACTGTAATAAAGCCCGTATTCAAAGCAAATCTTACAGTCCGTTACGTTCCAGCCGAACAAGCCCTGCTCCAGCCCGTAACGGATACCATCCCTGACAGCGTTTTGAAAACTCTGGTTCAAGTATCCCAGCGAAACCCGGCTCTCGTATTGTACACCGGAGCCAAGCGGGAGTGGTGTAACAGACAGTCCGATGGATGCCCAAAACGGGTTGGGCGGCACCTCGATATGGATGGTGTGGCTGGCTGCTTTGAGCGGCCGCTCCATATAAATGACGGTGGGTTCCTTTACCACTGTTTCAAGCTTGTATTTTTCCGACAGCAAAGCGGAAACAACCTCCAACTGCACCCGGCCCAAAAAAGAAAGAATGATCTCATGGGTGATGGAATCCACCTCGCAGCGCAAAAGCGGGTCAGTATCCGCAAGTTGCGTAAGAGCGTCCAGCAGCCGTTCTCTTTGCGCTGCCGTTTTCGGCGCAATCGACGTCCGCAGCATGGGGAGGGGGTCCTCACGCCACCTTTTACGAGGGAGCCGGGTTGGGTCCCCTAATACATCGTTTAACCTCACGCTGTCGCTGGGAAGGATAACAATTTCACCCGGATAAGCGGTGTCTGTCCGAACAATTTCCCCTTTGGATGGAATACGCATCTCTGTGATTTTCAGCTTTTCTCTCCCGGCCAGGGCCACCGTATCCCGCAGGCGCAGCGTTCCGCTGTATAGCCGTAGATAGACACGCCGCTGGCCGCAATCTGTATACTCCACCTTGAAAACGCTGCCGCATAGGGCGGCGCTCCCCTGTTCCCCAATCGGTTGGAACAGCCCTGTCACCGCATCCATCAACGGTTGAATGCCAAGGCCCTTTTTGGCGCTGCCATAATAGACCGGGAACAGGGAGGCGTCTTGAACCCGCCGCTGTTCCTCCCGCACAAGTTTTTCCCGGCTGATTGGTTCTCCTGCGATATACTTTTCCAATAATTTATCGTTATTTTCGATGACCGCATCCCATGCTTCTATGTCGGTATTTTCCTCCAGGACTATTTCCGGGGACAGCGACACCGTCTGCTTGATGATAATATCGGCGGAGAGCTTATCCCGAACAGACTGAACCACGCTCTGCAAATCAACGCCAGCCTGGTCGATCTTGTTGATAAAGATAACGGTGGGAATGTTCATTTTCCGCAGGGCATGGAACAGAATACGGGTCTGGGCCTGCACGCCATCTTTAGCGGAGATCACCAAGATGGCCCCATCTAAAACAGCCAAAGAGCGGTACACCTCCGCCAAAAAATCCATGTGGCCGGGCGTATCCACAATGTTGACTTTACATCTGTGCCACTGGAAGGAAGTGACTGCCGCTTGAATGGTAATCCCACGCTGCCGCTCCAAAAACATGGTGTCCGTCCTCGTTGTCCCTTTTTCGACGCTCCCCGGTTCTGAAATGGCTCCGCTGGCATATAGCAGGCTCTCCGTCAAGGTCGTCTTTCCAGCGTCTACATGGGCAAGAATTCCAATATTGATTATTTTCATGTGATTGTCCTCCCTTTACTGCCCCGAAGGGCATAAAAATCCCCAGCAGTAAAATACTTTTACCACTGGGGATGATAATTTGCGGACATACACATATACAGCTTACACCTGTTTGTGAGTGCTGTTTTTGGGGATATGTCAAAATTGATAAGGCAAAAGTATTCTTAAATTGGGTACAAAAAACTAAGCCCCTACAAAAGGGACTATCATAGTCCTTTGTTCCCACTATTTGATTATAGTTTTATTTAAGAATACCTTGCCGCATATTTTTTACTCCTTTTCTGGTATTGAATTATTATATCACATCAGTTTTAGGAAAACAAGTATCTAAAAGAAATTTTTCTTCCCCTTATATGTAACAATCATACCGGCTTCCTAACGTTCAGAATGGTTTCTACTGTCTGCTGCGGTGTTTGGTTGGAATTGTCCAGCCAAAAGCCGATCCGTGGTGTTGTCTGCATTTTACTAAATACAAATTCAATGTATACAGAAAGAAATATATAAGGAGTGGGAGGGATTCCGCCGTAGTCGGCATTGTAGGAAAATCCAAAAGTTTAGATTTTCTCAAAATGCTTATCTTTTGGTCTTTGGTTCGGAATAGTGTAGTGCTGGCGGTCTATCTATTGTTTTCGGTTGCTTGCTTCTTTACCGTACATGAGCATTGACTCAGTGAGTCAAATGAACCCGTCCCCAATGACTCCTAGCGGCGCTCGGCGATCTCGTCCTTCACGTCGGCGATGAACTCGGTGAGCTCGCGCACGTGCGTCTCGTTCGAGCGGTCGCGCACGGAGATGTTGCCGGCCTCGACCTCCTGCTCGCCCAGGATGAGCATGTAGGGCGGGCGGTCGATGTTGCGCGCCTCGCGGATCTTGTAGCCGATCTTCTCATCGCGCTCGTCGAGCACGGCGCGGATGCCGGCGGCCTCGAGCGCGTCGGTCACGCTGCGCGCGTAGTCGCGACTCTTCTCGGACACGGGCAGCACCTTCACCTGCACCGGCGCGAGCCACGTGGGGAACTTGCCCGCGAAGTGCTCGATGAGGATGCCGATGAAGCGCTCGATGGAGCCGAAGCACACGCGGTGCAGCATGATGGGGCGCTGCTTGGAGCCGTCGGCGTCGGTGTACTCGAGGTCGAAGTTGAGCGGCATCTGGAAGTCGAGCTGCACGGTGCCGCACTGCCAGGTGCGGCCGAGCGAGTCCTCGAGGTGGAAGTCGATCTTGGGGCCGTAGAAGGCGCCGTCGCCCTCGTTCACCACGTAGTCCTTGCCCAGGCGCTCGAGCGCCTCGCGCAGGCCCGCCTCGGCGCGCTCCCAATCCTCGTCGGAGCCCATGGAATCCTCGGGGCGCGTGGAGAGCTCGAGGTGGTAGGTGAAGCCGAACTTCTGGTACACCGAGTCGATGAGGTTCACCACGCCCACGATCTCGTCCGTGAGCTGGTCGGGACGGACGAACAGGTGCGCGTCGTCCTGGTTGAAGCAGCGCACGCGGAACAGGCCGTGCAGCGCACCGCGCAGCTCGTGGCGGTGCACGAGGCCGATCTCGCCGGCGCGGATGGGCAGCTCGCGATAGCTATGGGGCTTGGACTTGTACACGAGCACGCCGCCCGGGCAGTTCATGGGCTTGATGCAGTACTCCTCGTCATCGATGATGGTGGAGTACATGTTATCCTTGTAGTGGTCCCAGTGGCCGGAGGTCTCCCACAGGCTCTTGCTCATGATCTGCGGGGTCGAGATCTCGACGTAGCCGGCCTTGTGGTGGATCTCGCGCCAGTAGTTGAGCAGCTCGTTCTTCAAGATCATGCCGTTCGGCAGGAAGAACGGGAAACCCGGTGCCTCGTCGCGCATCATGAAGATGTCCATCTCGCGGCCGATCTTGCGGTGGTCGCGCTTCTTGGCCTCCTCGATGAGGCGCAGGTGCTCGTCGAGCTCCTCCTTCGTGGCGAAGGCCGTGCCGTTCACGCGGGTGAGCATCTTGTTGTCCTTGTCGCCCTTCCAGTAGGCGCCCGAGACGCCCGTGAGCTTGAAGGCCTTGAGCGCCTTGGTGTAGGTGAGGTGCGGGCCCACGCACATGTCGATGTACTCGCCCTGCTGGTAGAAGGTGATGCGGGCGTCATCCGGCAGGTCGCCGATGTGCTCGACCTTGTACTTCTCGCCGCGCTCCTCCATGAGGGCGATGGCCTCCTCGCGCGGGAGCTCGAAGACCTGGAACTTGAGGTTCTCCTTCACGATCTTCTTCATCTCGGCCTCGATGGCGGGGAAATCGTCCTCGGAGATCTTCTGGCCCTCGGGCAGGTCGATGTCGTAGTAGAAGCCGTTATCCGTGGCGGGGCCGTAGGCGAAGTCCGCCTCGGGGTAGAGGCGCTTCACGGCCTGCGCCATGATGTGCGCCGCGCTGTGCCGCACCACATGGGTGACCTCGTCAGTCGGGCACTCGTCCACATGGCCGTCGTTGTATAGAACCTTCATTGCTCGCTCCTCGATGATCGGATGATGGATGGTCGAAAACAAAAAGCGCCCGGCCGAAGGGCACGAGCGGCATGTGGCGCCTGCCCCTGGCGCGAGGCCAGCGGGATGGACAGACGCCTAGATAGTCTGAGTTCGGATACCTTGTTCAAGCAAGCGGCGAATCACGCGCTCGATCCTTTCCTCGCGAACAGGTACAGGTTTACCACAACCGGGCGGCGTTGCCCATACCCAACGGGCAACCCGACCCCCGCGCCATAAAGAAAGCCCCCGCGCGCGGGGGCTTCCGAAACCTTACTGGATGTGCGTCCGGCAGTACGGGCACACCTTCCAATGCGCGTCGAGCGGGCGATGGCAGCTGGGGCAGACGTTGCGCACCTGCGTGTTGCACACGGGGCACACGACGAAGTCCTTCTCGATGGGCGAGCCGCAGCGCGGGCAGGTGCCGTACTGGGCGAGCTGGCGCTCGCGCAGCGCCATGTCGAGCTCCTGCTCCTCGCGGTCGGCGAGGTAGGTGCTCGGGCGCAGGACGTTGTAGGCGATGAGGCCGACGAACGGGATGAGCGCGAGCAGCCCCCACGCCCAGAAGTACTGCGAGCCGCGGCGCCGCGCGTCGATGAAGACGTAGACGACAGACAGCACGTACAGTGCGACGATGAACGCGAGGAAGAGATAGATGACGAACATGACCTGCGGCGTCATGAGCTCCTGGATATATTCCATCATGAGCGATCAATACCTTTCAGCTGCTCGAACGCGAACGGGCGTATACCAATATGGCATTGTATACCAAACGGTGGATATCCAACACCCGGGATGAAATCACCATGCCGCGAAGCGCGCGGCAACCTCGCCGGCGAGCGTGATGGTGCCGGCGGCGAGGATGGCCTCGCCCGCGCGCGTGACGGCGTCGAGCGCCTCGGTGACCGAGGCATGCGTCGCGACGAGGTCTTCCGGCGGGCGCCCCTCGCGCGCGAGCTCGTCGGCGACGAGAGCGGCGAGCTCCCGGACGGGACGGGCGCGGGGCGAGTCCGTCTGCGTCACGCGCACGTGCGGAAAGGCCGGGACGAGGGCGCGCACGATGCCCTCGGCGTCCTTGTCCGCGAGCGCGGCGATGAGAAGCGTGGGGCGCTCGGCGCGCGCGGGCTCGATCTCCCCCACCGACGATATGAACGAGGTGCACGACTGCGGGTTATGGCAGGCGTCGATGAGCACGAGCGGCTCGCGGCGCACGACCTCGAAGCGGCCGGGCGTGGGGCAGGCGGCGAGACTGCGCGAGAGCGCCCCCGCGTCGAGCGGCCGGTCGAGGTAGCGCTCGGCGAGCTGGATGGCGCATGCGACGTTTTGCGCCTGGTAGAGCGGCTTTACGAGGGCGACCTCGTAGGCGGCGCGGCGCGTGCGCACCTCGATGCGGAGCTCGTCGCCGAGCGTCGCCGGCTCGTGGAGCACACGGAAGACGGGCACGTCCGGGACGACGCCGGCCTCCGCGCAGCGCCCGCGCATGACCGGCCAGACCTCGGGCTGGTGCACGCCCTCGCCGAGCACCGCGAAGCGGCCCGGTTGGATGACGGCCGCCTTCTCGGCGGCAATCTGGGCGAGCGTGTCGCCCAGGATGCGCATATGGTCGAGTCCGATGCCCGTGACCGCCACGCCCACGGGGTTCGTGGCGCTCGTGGCGTCCCAGCGGCCGCCGAGCCCCACCTCGAGCACGGCGACATCGACCTCGGCCTCGGCGAAGATGACGAGCGCGGCCACGGTGAGCAGGTCGAAGGGCGTGATGGTGTAGGTCGCAAGCCCCGCGTGCTGCCGGCGGGCGTTCACGCGCCGGCCCGCCTCGAAGGCCGCCGACACGCCGTGGGCGAAGGTCGCATCCGAGACGACGCGGCCGCAGACCTCCATGCGCTCCGGGTAGCGCACGAGGTGCGGCGAGGTGTAGAGCGCCGTGCGGAGCCCCTCGCCCGCGAGGATCGCCGCCGCGAAGCGCGTCGTGGAGCTCTTCCCGTTCGTCCCGGCGACCTGGAGCACGTCGAAGTGCTTGTCCGGGCGGTCGAGCTCGTCGAGCATGTCGACCACGGTCTCGAGCAAGGGGCCGGCGTCACCGGGGATGGTCCCCGTGTCCGCCGCGCGCCGCACGGCCTCCTCAAAGGGGAGCTCGGGCACCGCGAAGGGCGGGGTATACGGGGATGCTTGGGAGTTATGCGTCATCGGGCAACAGGGCTTTCTGTCGATCGTCGGGACGGGATGGGGCGCGCACGGGGCGCGGGCGGCATGGGGGGCGCTTCGCTGGGTACCGCACGGGGCATGGGCGGCACGCGCGCATCCTCGCGGGAGGCCGCGCACCGAAACATGCTGCCCGCCGATGGTACCGCAACTCGGATGCTGCTTGCACCCTCAGCCATAGGAGCCAATTTCGAGCACATTTTGGGGGCAGAAGTGCTCGATTTTGGCTCCGAGCGTCATTCATCCCGTATGCCTCGTATGCCCCGCATGTCCCGTATCTGCGCGGGTTGTGCCGGCGCGAGCACGCGCGCCTCCGTGACGACGAGGCCCACCGGCACGTCGTGCGCATCGACGGCACCAAGTGCCCGCAGGCTCTCGACGAGCTGCGCCTCGCGGCAGAGCCCCACCGAAGTGCCGCGAAACGAGGACAGGAACGCATCGAAGTAGCCGCCGCCATACCCCAGGCGAAAGCCCCGGGCATCGAAGGCGAGGCCGGGTACCACGGCGAGGGCGTCGGCGCGCGCGGAAAGGTCGAGCTCGCGCGCGGGGTCTTCAGCGGGTTCGAGCACGCCGCGCGGGCCGCGCGCAAGGCCTGCCAGGGACGTGACGGCGTACCAGCGCATCGCGCGGGTACCGGGCACGCAGCGCGGCAGCGCGACCGTTTTGCCCGCCGCCCATGCGCGCTCGATGATGGCGCGCGTCTCCACCTCCGTGCCAAAGGAGAGGTACGGCGCGATGACGCGCGCGGCCTGAAATGCCGTCAGGTCGAAAAGACGCGCTGCGATAGCGCTGTCGGTGGCGGCGCGCTCAGCGGCCGAGCGGCGCGCCCTAAGCTCCTTGCAGCGCGCACGGAGGCCGTCCTTGCCCTCGCGGGCCGCCTCCACCTCGTCCGGCGTGCGCACGAGGGCTTTCAGATGAGCTTCCCGGATCAAGGCATCTCCCCCAAGCGAAATGATAAAATCCAGCCTGTCTGGTTTTTATCATTTACAGGCCGAGCAGGCGAAGCGCCTCCTCGCGCGTCTTGATGTCCTTGCGGAACGCGCCGCGCACGGCGGAGGTCATGGTGAGGGCGCCCGCGCTCTTCACGCCGCGCATCGTCATGCACATGTGCTCCGCTTCGAGCACGACGAGCACCCCCTGGGGATCGAGCTCCTCCATGAGGGCGTCGGCGATCTGGGAGGTCAGGCGCTCCTGCAACTGCAGGCGGCGGGCGAACCCCGTCACGCACCGCGCGATCTTGGAGAGGCCGGTGATGCGGCCGCCGCGCGGGATGTAGGCCACATGCGCGCGGCCGGTGAACGGCAGGATGTGGTGCTCGCAGAGCGAGGAGAACGGGATGTCGCGGACGATGACCATGTCGTCGCTCTCGGACTCCTGGAACTGCTTGCGCAGGTGGTGCGCCGGGTCGTCGTCGTATCCGCCCAGGACCTCCTCGGCGGCGCGCGCCACCCGGTTCGGGGTCTCCACGAGGCCGGGGCGGTCGGGATCCTCGCCCACCGCGATCAGGAACTCGCGAATCGCGCGCTCCGCACGCGCCCTGTCGACTGCCATCCTCTAGCCCCTCTCGCTCGCATGGCCTGTGCCGCGCCGGTATCGAAACGAGTCACCCATTGTAGCGCTCATCCACGCGCGCCGCAGCGCCCGGCGGCCCATTCCGCCGATACGCCGTAAAACGGAGACAAACGCCCTATTCGCCCTATTCGGATGCTGCCGCGGCGCACGATCGCTCGGCGGCCGCGACGACGTGCTGGGCGAGCACCGCCGTCGTCACCGCGCCCACGCCGCCGGGAACCGGGGTGATCGCGGCGACGATGGGCTCGACCTCGTCGAAGGCGACGTCGCCCACGAGCTTGCCCGCGGCCTCGTCCCAGTTGATGCCCACGTCGACCACCACCTGGCCGGGCGCCGCGGCGTCCGCGCCCACGGTGCCCGCATGACCGGCCGCGACCACGAGCACCTCGGCGGCACGGCAGGCGGCGGCGAGGTCGCGGGTCCTCGTGTGGCACATGGTCACGGTGGCGTGGCGGGCCTGGAGCATCATCGCGACCGGCTTGCCGATGACGAGCGAACGCCCCACGACCGTCACGCGCGCGCCCTCGAGCGCGACGCCGGAGCGCTCGAGCAGCTCGACCACCGCCTCGGCCGTGCAGGGCGGAAAGCCCGTCGGCTCGTTGGCGAATACGCCGTAGAGCGAGCCCTGCGTGATGCCATCCACGTCCTTTTCCGAGTCGAGCGCCGCGCATGCAGCCGCCTCGTCAAGCGTGGCGGGAAGCGGGCGGAACATGAGGCACCCGTGGATGGTGGGGTCTGCGTTCACCCGGCCGATCACCGCGAGCAGCTCATCCTGCGTGCAGTCCGCGGGGAGGACGAAGCGCTCGACGGCGATGCCCACCTTCTCCGCGCGCTTGCAGGCACCGCGCTCGTAGGAGAGGTCGTCCGGGCGCTCGCCCACACGCACGATAGCGAGCGTGGGCACGACGCCCCGCGCCTTGAGCGCCTCGACCCGCGCCGCGAGCTCCCCGGTGATGGCGGCGGCCACGGGCGCGCCGCGCAGCAGCTCCGCCATGGCTATCCCCTTCCCCGGATGTGATCGGTCACGCGCGCGGCAAGCGCCTCGGCGCGCGGGATGTAGGCTTCGAGCAGGCCGTCCGCCTCGCGCTCGAGCGCCTCGGCATAGGCGCGGTCGGCGAGCTCGCTCGTGTTCACGAAGACGTTGACGCTCGCCGCGCGGAGCGCCGCCGCGCCGAGCACCGCGCCGCATCCCACGTCGGAGAGGAGCATCGGGCTGCATATGCCGCCCATCTCCTCGAGCAGCTCGATGACGCGCGCGCAGACGCGCATGGTCTCGATGGGCGCCGAGCACGCCGTCTTGGTGGCGACCTCGAGCACCTGGGCGCGCGCAGGATCCTCCTTCGGCATGCGGTAGGCGCGCGAGACCGGCTCGAATGCCGCGGCATCCGCCTCGATAAGGCCGATGAGCTTGTGGCGCAGGACTTCGGCCTCCGCAAGGATGCGCTGCACGTCGTCCTCGACGGCGGCGAAGCGCTTCTTGCCCGCGGTGAAGTTCCCCGCCATCGAGCAGAGCGCGGCGCCGAGCGCCCCGACGAGCGCCGACGCGCCGCCGCCGCCGGGCACGGGGAGCTTGGCCGCCAGGTCCGCGGCGAACGCGCGGCAGCTGAGGTCGGCGATCGACCCCTCAGCCGTATGGGTACCGGTCATGGAACCTCCCTAGCTCCTTCCGCATCACCCCGTGATGCACCACGCGCCGCGACCTACCCACCGGCAGGCCACCCCATCATATAAAACCAAAGCCTCCCACCCCGGCCTGCCGAAGGTGCCCCCTCCGAGCAGCCCGGGGTGTCGCGCGGAGAGCACCCGCGCTGTATACGCACACCGCACTCGGCTCGCCCGGGTTTCCTCCCGGGCGATTCCGCAGCGAGCGAAGCGAGCGAGGACAAGCCCGGGAGGAATCCCGGGCGAGCCCCAGGGGACGTACGTTAGAACAGCCCGGTGATCACGCCGTTCTCGTCCACGTCGATCTTCTCGGCCGCCGGCACCTTCGGCAGGCCGGGCATCGTCATGATGTCGCCCGTGAGCGCCACGACGAAGCCCGCGCCGGCGGACACCTTGAGGTTGCGCACCGTGATGCGGAAGTGCTCGGGCGCGCCGAGCTTCGTCTGGTCGTCGGTGAACGAGTACTGGGTCTTCGCCACGCAGACCGGCAGGTTGCCGAAGCCGTTGTCCTTCAGCTGCTTGAGCTGGCGCTTCGCGGCGGGCGTGTAGTCCACGCCGTCCGCATGGTAGATCTTGGTGGCGATGGCCTCGAGCGCGTCCTCCACCGGAACGCCCGTCTCATAGGAGTACGTGAACGCGTGCGGCTGCTCGCAGAGGCGCATGACCTCGGTCGCGAGCGCCTCGCCGCCCGCGCCGCCCTTCGCCCACACCTCGGAGAGCGCGACGTTCACGCCGAGCTCGCGGCACTTCCGCTCCACGAGCGCGAGCTCCGCCTCCGTATCCGTGGGGAACGCGTTGATGGCGACGACGCACGGCAGGCCGTACACGTCGCGGATGTTCGACACGTGGCGCAGCAGGTTCGGCAGACCCGCCTCGAGCGCCTCGAGGTTCTCGTTCGAGAGCTCGGCCTTCGGCACGCCGCCGTTGTACTTGAGGGCGCGCACCGTGGCGACGATCACCACCGCGTCCGGGTCGAGCCCGGCCATGCGGCACTTGATGTCGAGGAACTTCTCCGCGCCCAGGTCGGCGCCGAAGCCGGCCTCGGTCACCACGTACTCGCCGAGCTTGAGGGCGCACTCGGTGGCCTGCACGGAGTTGCAGCCGTGGGCGATGTTGGCGAAGGGGCCGCCGTGCACGAAGGCGGGCGTGTGCTCGAGCGTCTGCACGAGGTTCGGCTTGATGGCGTCCTTGAGCAGCGCCGCCATGGCGCCCTGCGCATGCAGGTCGGAGGCGGTGACGGGCTTGCCGTCGTAGGTGTAGGCCACGACCATGCGGCCCAGGCGCTCCTTCAGGTCCATGAGACCGCTCGCCAGGCAGAAGGCGGCCATGACCTCGGAGGCGACGGTGATGTCGAAGCCGTCCTCGCGCGGGACGCCCTGCGCCTTGCCACCGAGGCCGTCCACGATATGGCGGAGCTGCCGGTCGTTCATATCGACGGCGCGCTTCCATACGATCTGCTTCGGGTCGATGCCGAGCGCGTTGCCCTGCTGGATGTGGTTGTCGAGCATGGCCGCGAGCAGGTTGTTCGCCGCGCCGATGGCATGAAAGTCGCCGGTGAAGTGCAGGTTGATGTCCTCCATGGGGACGACCTGAGCGTATCCACCGCCGGCCGCGCCGCCCTTGATACCGAAGACCGGGCCGAGCGACGGCTCGCGCAGCGCGAGCACGGCCTTCTTGCCCAGGCGCGAGAGCGCGTCCGCCAGGCCCACCGACGTCGTGGTCTTGCCCTCGCCCGCAGGCGTGGGGTTGATGGCGGTCACGAGCACGAGCTTCGCCTTGCGCGGCAGGTCGCGGAGGGCGTGGATGTCGACCTTGGCCTTGTACGTCCCGTAATGCTCGAGCTGCTCCTCCTTCAGACCCACCTTCGCGGCGACCTCGGAGATGGGAAGCATCTCCGCTTCCTGGGCGATCTCGATGTCGGACTTGTATGCTGCCATGTGCGCTCCCCTCACTCTAGAACATGCGCTCCCATCGTATCCCATTCCGCCGCGCGGGGCGCGCTCGCGGCTGCGCACACCCAATCAGTAAAAAACCGGGCATGCGCCCCGGTGCGGACGGCGCGGGCGAGACCTATCCCCGCTCCTCAAACACAAGGCGCACGCTCTCGCACCCCTCCCTATCAGACGGCCGCTCCAGATGAAAAAAGCGTCACATAACTCGAGGGTGAGGCCCGATTTCGGCCTCGGCCATCAAGATATGCGACGCTCTCTACCGCGCTTTGCGAAGCATGCGAGCCGAGCCGCGAGCGCAGCGCAGCGCCCGCGCGCTAGGTGTTCAGTGCCAAGACGTTGTTTACGCCCCGGGGATGACAAATAGGGATGGCTCCCGCATGCTGTGGGTTGTCCAGGCTTGCAGCGAAGGGGGCCATCCCATGTCCCAACATCCTAACGCAAGGCTCACGCCCAGGGGAAGGGAGACGCTGGTCTCCCGCATAGAGGCCGGCGCCGGCGTCGCCGAGGCCGCCCGCCAGATGGGCGTGAGCCGCCAGACCGCGAGCAAGTGGCTCGCCCGCGCCCGGAGGGGCGAGCCGATGTCGGACAGGACCAGCAGGCCCCGCAGGCTCGCGAGGTCCACGCCGGCCGAGGCCGAGGCGCGCGTCATCGGGGCCAGGCGTTCCATGCTCCTGGCCCCGCTCGCCCTCGCCGCCGAGACGGGCGTGCCCGCCCGCACCTGCGCGAGGATCGTCGCCCGCTCGGGGCTGCCGAGGCTCGCCGACGTCGACCGCGTGACCGGGGAGGCCAGGCGCCGGGGACCGGTCACGCCCGTCCGCTACGAGAGGTCGCGCCCGGGCGAGCTCGTGCACGTGGACGTGAAGAAGGTGGCGAGGATACCGGCGGGCGGCGGCTGGAGGGCCCTGGGGCGGGGCAACGACCCGTCCAGGGGGCGCTCCGGGCTCGGCTCCTCGTGCCTGCACGTGGCCGTCGACGACTTCTCCCGCGTCGCCTACGCCGAGCTCCTGCCCGACGAGCGGAAGGGCACCTGCTCGGCGTTCATGTCCCGCTGCCTCGCCTTCTTCGCGGGGCTCGGGGTCGCGGTCGAGCGCGTGATGACCGACAACGGCCCGGGGTACCACAGCCGCGAGTTCAACGCCCTCCTGGCGTCCGAGGGGGTCCGCCACCTCTACACGCGCCCCTACAGCCCCTGGCAGAACGGCAAGGTCGAGCGGATGAACAGGACGCTCGCGCAGGAGTGGCAGTACGGCAGGGCGTGGGAGAGCGAGGCGGGCAGGGCCGAGGCCCTGCCCGCCTTCATCGAGCGATACAATTGGGACCGTCCGCACAGCGCTTGCGGGGGCCTGCCGCCCATGTCGCGCATCGTCGGCGTAAACAACCTATTGGCACACAACACCTAGTGCTCGCGGCCACCCGCGCCCACGACGTCGCCCTCGGGATGCTCCACGATCGCCTCGATGGCGCAGGTGAGCCCCGCGACCATGGTCTCGATCGGCAGCGAGGCCGTGCCCTCGGCGAGCGGCGCGGCCTGCTCGGTGGCATAGGGCACATGGATGAAGCCGCCGCGCATGGCGGGATACTCGGTGGCGCACAGGTGGAGCACCGCGTAGAGCATCTCGTTGCAGCAGAACGTGCCCGCCGTGCACGACACCGCGGCGGGGATGCCCGCGGCGCGCATCTTCTCCACCATGGCGTGCACCGGAAGCGTCGTGAAGTAGGCGTCCGGACCGCCCTCGACGATGGGCTGCGCGAGGGGCTGGTTGCCCTCGTTGTCCGGGATGCGCGCGTGCGCGTAGTTGATGCCCACGAACTCGGGCGTGATGTGCGTGCGGCCGCCCGCCTGCCCGATGCAGAGCGTCACGTCGGGCTCGTGCTCGGCCACCGCGGCGCGCAGCACCTCGATGTCCTTGCCGAAGACGACCGGCAGCTCCGCGCGGACGATCGACGCGCCCGCGATGGTGTCCGGCAGGCGGCGCACCGCCTCGAGCGCCGGGTTGATGGCCGCGCCCTCGAAGGGTTCGAAACCGGTGACGAGAATCTTCATGGTCTGCTCCTACTCTCTCAGCGGACGCACGGCGCTACGCGAGCGCGATCATGTACACGATCTGCACCGCGAGCATGACGAGCGCGATGGGTATCTGCTTCTTGATCACGCCGTTGTTGTCCTTCATGTCCAGGATGGCGACGGGCACCATGTTGAAGTTCGCCGCCATGGGCGTGCAGAGCGTGCCGCAGTACCCGCACGTGAGCGCGATGCTGCCCACCACGACCGGGTCGGCGCCGAGCGCGAGCACGAAGGGCGCGCCCACGCCGACGGTCATGACGGTGATAGCCGCGAACGCGTTGCCCATGACCATGGTGAAGACCGCCATCCCGATGCCGTAGACGATGATACCCACGATCATGTTACCCTCGGGGATCACCGACGAAACGATGCCCGAGATGACCTCGCCCACGCCCGCGGCGGTGAAGACCGAGCCCAGCGCGGCGAGCAGGATAGGTAGAAGCGACACCGGCCCCACCGCATCGAGCATCCGGCGCGCGTCGTTCAAGAACACGGTCGGCGTGTTCTTCTTCGAATACAGATGCATGATGAGCGCCGCGGCGAGGACGCCCACGCCGATGCCCACGAGCGAGCTCACGGGCGTGAAGAGCGCGAACGCGAGCGCGAAGACGCCGATGCAGAGCGCCGGGATGAAGATCTTCATGCCGATAGCGTGGAAGTTGCCCTCCATCTCGCGCTCCGTCGGGGCGTCGTTCGTGCCGGGCGTCACGCGCTTGAGCACCGCCGGCACGACCATCACGATCACGAGCGCACCGGTGAGCGCGCTCGGCAGCCAGCGGCCCATGATGAAGAGAAAGCCCAGGATGCCCCAGAACAGCGCGCTGCCCACGCGGTGCTCGTTGCGCTCGTCGCGCAGGTTCTTCCACGCGGTGTAGAGCGCCACGATGCCGTTGGCCACGTAGAAGATCTCGAGCAGCTTATCGGAGAGCGTCACGTCGGGGCTCATGTAGAACTCTAGGGGACCCATGCTCACTCATCCCCTTCCTCGAAGACGTCCGGATCGGGCGAGGCCGCCGCCTGCTTGGCGTAGGCGCGGTCGAGCAGCAGGTAGAGCGCGATGGTGAGGACCGTCGCGGTGATCGCGATGGGCACCTGCACGAGCATGAGGTCGATGAGCTCGGTCTGGTAGCCCAGGTCCGCGAGCGTCCCCTGCACGAGCAGGGCGCCGGAGGTTCCCACGAAGAGCATCTGGCCGAAGAACCACGCGACGTTCTCCATGCCCGAGGCCATGCCCTTGATGTTCTCGAGGTACGCCTCGGTCAGCTTGCCGGCGCGGTTTTTCGCCGCCGCCTGCGCCATGGGCATGACGATGGGCCGCACGAAGCCCGCGACACCGCCGAAGCTCACGTTGAAGGCCGCGAACACCAGGCGGAAGATGCCGTAGAGGCCCACCACCATGCCGGCGCTCGCGCTCTTCGCCTTCTGCATGAGGGCGGCGGCCGCCTGCTTCAGGCCGTTGCGCTCGAGCGTGCCCGTCACCACCATGACGATGATGAAGATGGGGATGCTCCGGTTGCTCACGAAGCTGTTGCCCAGGGTCTCGAGGAACTCCATCGGGTTGAGCCCGCCGGCCAGGGCCGTCGCGACGGCGGCGACCATGATGACCAGGATGGAGTCGAGCTTCAGGGCGAAGCCCACCACCAAGATGACGATGCCTATGAGTGTGATGTACTCCATGCCGTCTCCTTCCTTCCGCGCACGGCCGACGGCGTCGGCTCCCCGTGTCGCGGTGTTGTCCGCACGGAATGCTATTTATGATACAAGTAACGCGCGTGCGGTGTCGGAGCACGCGGTGAGGAGGGCGCACCATGGCACGGGAACGGGACATCGAGCGGACGCTCGTCGTGGGCGACATGCACGGCAAAGAGGAGGTCATCCTGCCCCGCGTCGACGCGGCGGTCGAGCGACTCGGCTGCGCGCGCGTCGTGTTCTGCGGGGATTACGTCGACGAATGGCATTCGAGCATCCTGGGCATGCGCGACGCGATGCGGGCGCTGCGCTCCTGGGTGCTCGAGCGGCGCGCAGGCGGGCTCGCGGTCGAGCTCGTGGCCGGCAACCACGACCTGCAGTACCGGCTGCGCGAGCCGGGGCCGGGCACGCACACGGCGCTCTTCGACGAGGTGGCGCTCCTTTTGGACGAGCTCGGCGTGCGCGCCGCGACGGCGGTGGGAGAGGCGCTCGTGACGCATGCGGGCGTGACGCGCGCCTGGGCGAACGACTGCCTCGACCTCGCGGAGGGCACGGATGCGGCGGCCCTCGCCCGCCAGCTCAACGCCCTGCTCGACCATGGCGAGAAGATCTCGCTGCGCATGCTCACCCAGGCGGGCGCGGGGCGCGGCGGCAGGGAGCTGCCGGGGCCGGTCTGGGCGGATCGAGGCGAGCTCTGCGCCGACCCCCTGCCCGGCTTGGACCAGATCGTGGGGCACACGCCCGTGCCCACCGTCGAGGTGCGCCCCATCGATGCCGGGGACGGCGCGCAGGCTCCCGTCCGGCTCGCCTTCTGCGACACGTTCAGCTTGACGAGCCGGCTCTCCCCCATCGGCGACGGCAGCATGCTCGTCGTGGATGGGGCGGGCATGCGCGCCGTGGGCGACGAGGAGCTCGGCCTCCCGCCGTGGAAGCCCGCCGTCTGGGACTGGATGACCACGCGCTTCCACGCGCTTTGATAGAATCCAAGCGACTGATGTATACCAAGATGTGAGGAGTGCCGATGGCGAACGGAAGCGCCACGATGTCCGCGTTCGAGATCCTGGGTCCCATCATGGTGGGTCCGTCGTCCTCGCACACCGCGGGCGCGCTCAGGCTCGCGCAGGTCGCCGCCTCGCTCATGGAGGCGCCCGTCGCACGCGTGCGGTTCGTCCTGCACAACAGCTTCGCGCACACCTACCGCGGCCACGGCACGGACCGCGCGCTCGTCGCGGGCATCCTCGGCCTCGCTACGGACGACGAGCGCATCCGCGACGCGTTCGACCTCGCACGGGAGCGCGGGCTCGCCTTCGAGTTCGTCCGGGGCGCCGACGATACCCACCTGCACCCCAACACCGTCGACATCGAGATGGTCGATGGCGCGGGCGCGTCGTGCTCCGTGCGCGGCGAGAGCCTCGGCGGCGGGCGCGTGCGGCTTTCGCGCATCAACGGCGTGGGCGTGAAGATCACGGGCGAGTACGACACGGTCTTCGTCGCGCACCGGGACGCCCGCGGGGTGCTCGCCGCCCTCACCGTGCTGCTCTCGACCTACGGGCTCAACATCGCGTTCATGCGCACGTACCGCACCGAGCGCGGGGGCGCCGCGTACACGGTGTTCGAGCTCGACGAGCTGCCCCGGGGCAGTCAGCTCGACGCCCTGCTCCAGGCGCTGCGCGCCCACGAGCACGTCGAGGTGGCGACGCTCATCCGCATGCCCGGGACGACGGCCGCGCCCGAATCCGGCGAGCTCGCGCCGAACTTCGCGGACCCGTGGGAGCTCCTTGCCCTCTGCGAGCGGGGCGGCCGCTCCCTCGGCAGCATCGCCCGCGCCCGCGAGGAAGCGCTTCTGGGCGCGGATGCCGCGGCGCAGGCGATGCGGCGCGTCATCGAGATGATGCGCGCCGAGACGACCGAGCCCGTCGAGCACCCCGTGCGCTCGCTCGGAGGCCTCATCGGCGGCGAGGCGGCGCGCGTACATGCCGGGGCGGACCGCTTCGCGGACGGCCTCATGGGGGCGGTCCAGACCGATGCCGTGGCGCGCGCCATGGCGGTGCTCGAGCGCAGCGCCTCGATGGGCGTCATCGTCGCCGCCCCCACGGCGGGATCGGCCGGCATCGTGCCCGGATGCGTCCTCGCCGCGGCGGCGCATCTCGGCGCCGACGACGCCGCGGTCGCCGAGGCGCTCTACGCCGCGGCCGCCATCGGCCTCATCCTCACGTTGAATGCGAGCGTCTCCGGCGCGGAGGGCGGCTGCCAGGCGGAGGTCGGGAGCGCGGCGGCCATGGCGGCGGCGGCGCTCGTGCAGCTCTTCGGCGGGACCCCGGAGCAGGCGCTCGACGCCGCGTCGCTCACCCTCGCGAACCTCCTCGGCCTCGTGTGCGACCCGGTCGGCGGCCTCGTCGAGGTGCCCTGCCAGGCGCGCAACGCCATTGGGACGGCCGCGGCGTTCTCGTCCGCCCAGCTCGCGCTTTCCGGCGTGCGCCCGCTCGTCCCCTTCGACGAGATGGCCTCCGTCATGCGCAGCGTCGGCGCGGCGCTGCCCGCGAGCCTGCGCGAGACGGCGCAGGGCGGCATCGCCCAGGCACCGAGCGCCTGCCGTGCCTGCACCGGCTGCGCCTGACGGCCGGATGTAAAAATACCCCAGGGGTTATTTTACATGGGTCGCGTGGGTCTCCCGACAGGTCACTCTCGTGGGATGTAAAATAACCCCTGGGGTATTTTTACATCATCCCTGGGGTAATTTTGCAACCACGTTTACCTCGCAAAGCCCACGATTTTGCCCCTGCAAACGGCTATAATGCCCGTTGCAGCAGAACCATCCAGCCCAAGGGGGCTCGCACTCGATGCCGAATCGCGCAACCAAAGACTCCCACGCGCCCGCGCACTTCGCACCCGCGGACGCCGCCCCGCGCCGCAAGCGCAACGTTCCCGCCATCGTCGCCATCATCATCCTGGCGATCCTCGCCGTCGCATATGTCGCCGGAGCCGTCACGTTCTCGTTCATCTACTACCCCGGCACCTCGATCGCCGGTACGGACGTGTCGCTCAGCACCGCCTCCGATGCTGCCGAGCGCATCCGCGACGCGCGGCCCGTATATACGCTGCATGTCGAAGGCGACGGCCTGACCTGGGACTATGCTCCCGAGAGCATCGACGACCTCATCGACGTGGACGCCATGGCGAACGAGGTGCTCGCGCGCAACGAGGCCTTCATCTGGCCGGCACGCCTCATCTCGGCGACCCTTGGCAGCAGCAAGGACGCGAAGACCCCCGTCGACCTCTCCGCGACGCCGGACTTCTCCGCGTTCTCCGCGACGTTCGATGAAACGGCGTTCGACGAGGAGCTCGGCGCGGCCGTCGACGCCCTCAACGAGGGGCGCTCTGGAACCTTCACCCCCGCGGGCGCCTACGACCCGGATACGAACACCTTCTCCCTCGAGCGCGCGGAGGCCGGACGGCAGCTCGACCGCGACGCGATCGTCTCCTTCGCAAAGCTCAAGCTCGCTGCCCTCGACGCCCAGGCGGACCTCACCGAGCTTGGCGAGGCGGCGTTCCTGCCGCTCGCGGACGGACATACCGAGGAGGAGATCGAGGCGTCCTGCACCGCCATGAACGAGCTCGTCGGTGCCAACGCCGCGTTCACGATGGGCGGCACGGAGGTCGCCCGCGTGGACGGCGCGCAGATCGCCCAGTGGATCGCGCTCGATGAGAACCTCACGCCCCAGCTCGACGAGGAGGCTATCAACGCGTGGGTGAACAGCCTCGCCGATTCCCTCGACACGGTGGGCACGGAGCGGAGCTATACGCGACCGGACGGCAAGGCGGTCACGGTCTCGGGCGGGTCGTTCGGCTGGAAGGTCGACCGCGAAGCCCTCGCGCAGGCCGTTCACACCGCCGTGAGCGAGAAGCAGACCGATCCGGTCGAGGTTCCCTGCACCCAGCAGGGCGATGTCTTTACCGCTCCCGGCGAGCGCGACTGGGGCGCCTACATCGATATCGACATCTCCGAGCAGTACGCGCGCTACTACGACGCGGACGGCAACGTGCTCTGGGAATCCGGCGTCATCACCGGCAACCCCAACCTCGGGCAGGACACCCCCACGGGCGTGTACTACATCAACAACGCGGCGCGGAACATCACGCTCATCGGCGCGGACGACCCCGAGACCGGTGAACCGAAGTACAAGACACCCGTGAGCTTCTGGATGGCGTTCGTGGGGAGCGCCGTGGGCCTGCACGATGCCACCTGGCAGGCGTCCAGCTCCTTCGGCGACCCGAACGCCTGCTACTACGCGGGCAGCCACGGCTGCGTGAACCTTCCCTACGACAAGGCGGAGGAGCTCTTCGGCATGATCGAGGTCGGCACCTGCGTCGTATCCCACATGTAGCGGAGGACGCGATGGCCGAACGGATCCTGCTCGTCGAAGACGACCCCACGATCGTCGAGTCCCTCGGCGAGCTGCTGCGCAGCGAAGGGTACGCGGTCGATAGCGCCGCCACGCAGGACGGCGCGCTTGCGGCGGCGCTCGGCACGGGCGGCGCGCATGCCGGCACGCCGACGCCCTATGCGCTCGTCCTGCTCGACGTCACGCTCGCGCAGGGTAACGGCTTCGCGGTCTGCACGGCACTCAAGCAGGCGCGGTCGAACCTGCCCGTGATCTTCCTCACGGCGTCGAGCGACGAGTTCACCACGGTCGCGGGCATCCAGATGGGCGCGGACGACTACATCGCCAAGCCGTTCCGACCCCGCGAGCTGCTCGCGCGCATCGCGGCGACCATTCGGCGGGCGCAGCCCGCGCAGCGCGTCCTGCGCTTCGGGGCGCTCACGATCGACACCGACCGCGCGCACGTCGAGCGCGACGGTGCCGAGCTCGCGCTCTCCGCCCTCGAGTACCGACTGCTCTTGCTCTTCGCCCTGAACCCCGGCAAGCTCGTCACGCGCGAGCAGATCCGCACCGCGCTCTGGGACGACGCGGGGACCTACATCGAGGAGAACACGCTCTCGGTCTACATCAAGCGCCTCCGCGACAAGATCGAGGACGACCCCGCCCACCCCGTCCTCATCGAGACGGTGCGCGGCCTCGGCTACAAGGCGTTCGGATAGGAGGGCCCGTGCTGCGCAACCAGGAAGTCGCCCGGGCCGCGGTCGCCTCGCTCGCACTCGTGGCGGCATGCGCCGTCGCCGCGTCCGCCTTCGGTGCCGCGGGCTTCCTCCCCTGGATCCTCCTCGCCGCCGTCGCAGCCGCGGCTCCCTGGATCTGGCTCACCCGCAAGCGCTACCAAGCGATCGCGCGCCTGAGCCAGAGCATCGACGCGGTGCTCCACGGCGACCGCTCCATCGACCTCGCGAGCATGAGCGAGGGCGAGCTCGCCATCCTCGAGAGCGAGCTCGGTAAGATGGTCATGCGCCTCAACCTCACCGCCGACGAGCTCGAGCGCGAGAAGCAGACGCTCGCGAACGGCCTCGCCGACATCTCCCACCAGATCAAGACGCCGCTCACGTCGCTCTCCATCACCACCGAGCTCGTGCGGAAGGCGCTCGACGCGCGCGGCGATTGCGCGGACGAGGTCGAGCGCCTGCACCGCATCGAGCGGCTTCAAGCGCATGTGGAGGACCTGGTCTCGACGCTACTGCGGCTCGCCCGACTCGACGCCGGCGCGCTCGCGCTCGCCCATGAGCAGGTGGATGTCTCGGATATGGCGCGCGACGCGGCGCGACCGCTCGCGATTGCCTTCGACCTCGCCGACGTGGCGCTCAAACTCGACATCGAGGACGGCTGCTCGTTCACCGGCGACCGCGCCTGGACAGCCGAGGCCTTGGGGAACATCTTGAAGAACTGTCTCGAGCACACCCCGCGCGGCGGGCGCGTGACGGTCACGGCACATGAGGACGCCCTCGCCTGCCGCATCCGCGTTGAGGACACCGGTCCCGGCATCGCCGAGGAGGACCTCCCGCATGTGTTCGAGCGCTTCTACCGGGGCGCTTCCGACCGCGCGGGTGCGTCCGCTGTGAACCCCACGGGCGTGGGCATCGGCCTCTCGCTCGCCCAGGGGCTCATCGACGCCCAGGACGGCACGATCTGCGCCTCGAACGCCCGCGACGAGGCAGGCCGCGTCACCGGCGCCCGCTTCGACATCGCCTTCTTCAAAGCCATCGTGTAATGAGTCATTGGGGACGGGTTCGTTTGACTCACGGAGTCATTTGAACCGCCCCCCGTTTCTTGGACACGGAAATGGAGGTCCGAGAGATGGGGGGCATTCTCATGTCCATCGACCTACGGTACGGGCACGGGCGCGCGGCGAGGTCGCTCGCCGCGGACCTGTTCGCGG